>JAGLCZ010000702.1 GCA_023145975.1 Candidatus Hydrogenedentota bacterium
AGCGCCATAGGTGGGAGTTATAGAATCGGAGGGAATGCCGGTTTCTTCCAGGTAGCCTTTGCGCATACTCCCGTTATACATAGCCTTGGTATACTGTCCTACAACAATGTCGTTTAATGTCACCGGGGCAACAGAGCGCAGCACCTTTACCTTTTCGTCCCGAATATATTCGGGATTCAAACTGATAGGTTCTTCCATCGCCACCAATGCCAATATTTGCAGTAGATGGTTTTGCATCACATCTCTAAGAATACCATAAGAATCAAAATAACCGCCCCGTCCTTCAACACCAATATCTTCCATCCAGGTAATAGAAATATGGGCAATATTGCTGCGGTTCCATAAAGGTTCAAAAATAAGATTTGCAAAGCGTAGCGCCATCAGATTCTGAATAACCTCTTTGCCCAGATAGTGATCAATACGGTAGGTCTGTTCTTCACTGAGCACCTGTGCCAATCCCCGGGTTAACTTATCGGAAGAAGGTAAATCCCGACCAAAGGGCTTTTCAATCACTACGCGGCATAAACGTTTTTCAGGAATGTCACTCGTTAAATTTGCTTGTGCCAGTGAATGGGCTACAGGCATAAACAAAAAGGGCGGAATCGAAAAGTAAAATAAGCGCGTTATAAGTGTTTCCGGTATTTCGTGTTTCTCTAATACTGATTTGAGTTTACGAAAGGAATCCATTGAATCATAGTGACCGGAAATATAGTGGCAATGCGTCAGAAACTCATCGATAAGTTTTTTACATTCACATTCTCCCGGCGTATATCGGCAGGTAAGATGCGACTGCAGCAGTTTACGAAAATCTTCTTCCGACATTTCGCTTCGTGCAAAACCATAGCAGCAAAATGAGTCTGGCAATAAATTTCTACAATAAAGAGAAAACAAGGCAGGAAAGATTTTCTTTACAGCCAAGTCACCCGAGGCACCAATAACGACGAGAGATAAATGCTGTGTTTGCGTTTGTTGGAGTGTCATAAATCAACCTTTACAAAAGGAAAATACCCAAAAGTACATAGAGCAATGTGCTTATTCTCTATACAACATGCAGTCAAAGTCAACTTCTCTTAGATGCCGGCGATAGAACAGGATAATGCAAATTGCATCCTATTCAGCATAGTCACTGCCCGTGATTGATATTTATGTAGACTCAGCCCTTCCTGATACGTTAAGATTTAGACCATAATCCTTTACAATAATGCGATATTTTACCCGTATCTGTCACCTTT
Organism: Candidatus Hydrogenedentota bacterium; assembly: GCA_023145975.1. Taxonomy (GTDB): domain Bacteria; phylum Hydrogenedentota; class Hydrogenedentia; order Hydrogenedentales; family CAITNO01; genus SLFT01. The sequence continues at coordinate 1,233 of JAGLCZ010000702.1, forward strand.
TTGACCCATTGCCAAGTTATTTATTTTAATCTTGTACTATATCTACCACGGATATCTTTTATGAAAACAGAAGAATTAAATTACAATCTGCCTGAAGAACTCATAGCCCAGCATCCCAGTGAGCAGCGTGATGCCTCCCGGATGATGGTGGTGCATCGTGACTCGGGTACTATCGATATCGATGTTTACAGGAATGTTTCCAATTACCTGTACCCGGGAGATTGCATGGTATTGAACAATACCCGTGTAATTCGTGCACGATTACATGGGCGCAAAGAGACCGGCGGGCGGGTTGAGGTGTTTTTACTGCGCGAGCTGGAACCCGGCAGCTGGATTGCGTTGGTACGCCCTTCAGGGAAGGTAAAGCCGGGGTGTCGCGTACTTTTCCCGGCGGGATTATCAGCAACAATTAATGAAGTCTTTGACGATGGACGTAGACAGGTACAGTTTAATGTTTCCAATGTAATTCAACATTTGGAAAAAGCGGGGGAGATACCACTACCTCCGTATATCAAGCGTCCGGAATCAGAAGAACAGGATGCACATCGGTATCAAACCATATTTGCAGCAGCACCGGGCGCTGTTGCAGCGCCAACGGCAGGATTGCATTTTACCGATGATGTTTTTTTTCGATTGGATTCCAAAAAGATATCCCGTCAGTTTCTTACGCTTCATGTGGGATACGGTACGTTTAAACCAGTTACGGCATCCACCTTGGAAGAGCATGTTGTTGATGGGGAAGAATATGAATTTTCGGAAGAAACAGCTCTTGCTCTGAACCGCGTTCGTGACCGAAATTCCCGTATTATTGCTGTGGGCACTACGTGTACGCGGGTTCTGGAAACGCAATATCATGGCGGGGCGTTTCACGAGGGAAAAGGCGTTACTCAGGTGTATATCTATCCGCCTTACCAATTTCAGGCTGTTGATGCAATTCAAACCAACTTTCATTTACCCAAATCCAGTCTTTTGGCGCTTGTATGTGCTTTTGCCGGAACAGAACTCATACGCACTGCCTATAAAAAGGCTATTGATGAACGGTTTCGATTCTATTCTTATGGGGATGTGATGTTGATATTGTAGGTGATTTTACCCTTAGCGAGTTGTATCCTGAGAAAGCTTCCTGTTATGGTAATGAGATAGGACATGGTAAATATTGCCGAAGTTCCTCACTTCAAAAGTAAGAGCGATACCAACATATATAAAGGAGCGCCAGTTATGGCACGCATTATTAAATACACTGTTATTCCCAGAATTCCGGAATCTCTCACACGCCTGAACTATATTGCTAATAATCTCTGGTGGTGCTGGAACCCGGATGCCATTGAATTGTTTTTTCGTATGGACCGTGATTTATGGATAGA
>JAGLCZ010000703.1 GCA_023145975.1 Candidatus Hydrogenedentota bacterium
GCATAGTCCCTTAGAAAGACCATTCCATGCCAGCAGTTTTATTTTTCCTTTCTGCTTTAATACTTCTAATACTTCACCATTTATTGGAATATTGCCGATATGGATTGCATCGGAAATATCGATACGCGGGGCATATGCCTCAAGGGTTGTCGGTACGGGGGGCGCGAAAGATACACGCGCATTTCCACCTTGATGTAGATGCTTGAATTGAGTTGCCAGGTCGGGAGGAATGTGCCACCATCCTCCCTGACGTGCACTTATAAGGGTATAGGCGTTTCCGTAGAGAGTTGTAGCATACAGAGCACGCCGATATTTTGGGAGCGGATAACGCGCTGTTGGTATATCGTCCTGATATCGTATCGGATCCAGAGAAAAAACAATACTGCCCTGATGTTCCCATCGATTGAAGGATGTTGTAGATAATCGCTGTTGGAACATGGAGCGCATTCGTTGGGGATGATTTTTATATGATTCCACAGATTTTGGAAGGTTGTTGTCATTTAATACCAGATGAATTTGGATTGTTGTTGCAGCACCGGTAGATTCCAGTACTCCTTCCAAAAAAGGGAACCACAAGGGACCGGATAGTTCTGGAGATTGTGCAAGCAACAGGATTTCTCCTTCAGGACAGGCACGGATAAAAGCGCGTAGTATTTCCTTGCCAAACTGACGTGCTCCTTGGGTAAGTATTTCTGTTGAAGAACTTACTGGATATCCTGCCCAGCGATAGTCGTATATTTCATTTTGCGATTGCGTGTCAATTGCAATACCGCGTAGTCCCGTCTTTCGACAGAATTCTCCAGCCAATCGCAACCGATTTTCTACAATTTTGCGAAGAGAAGCATCGGTAAAATAAGGAGCTTCCGGGGTCAGGGTCAGGCGAAGGAAATTTTGATCTAATCCAGCCGGCTTAAGACGGTTTACAGCAGCTCTTATCTCTGTAATAAGTGCATCCCAGTTGCCGGGAATGATTTGTTCTTCCTGCATATTGGCGGGGGGCGCAACAGATGAGGGGGAGATGGACACTTGTTGCTCTTCGCTGGGGTAGGGCGTGAGAT
>JAGLCZ010000704.1 GCA_023145975.1 Candidatus Hydrogenedentota bacterium
ACGCTGCAACCCCCTGGTCAACCCGCCCCATCTGCCAGGGGCCGGCAATAACACCACACCGGTTGACCACGATATTCAGACCGTACATGGCAACATACTCGGCAATAAGCGTTTCAGCAGCATACTTGGTTGCACCATATAAAGAACGTGCACCGTCTATAGGAAAATCAGTATCAATACCAGCAGCCGAAACGCCTGGAAGTGCCTGCTCTTCGGCAATATCGAAACGCTTTTCATTTTCGTCAAGGGTAAGGGCACGCAGTTTATCCAACGGGTATACGCGACTGGTAGACATGAAAATCATGGCGGCACCAGTACGCCGTGCCAGTTCGAGACAATGAACCGCGCCGAAAAGATTGCTGTCAATGACATAGCGGGGAGAAGCGTTATACCCTGCCATCACAGAAGGTTCGGCGCTGCATTCGAGAATCAGATCAAGCCCTTCGAAATGGGATAAGTCTTCGGGAATACGTACATCGCCATGTACATATTCAACGCCGCCCTGCTGTAATCGATCCAGGTTCAGTTCGCTGCCGCGTCGTTTAAGGTTGTCCAGTGCGATCACACGGGCTGCAGGCTGTGCCTCCTTGATACCAAGCGCCAGCCGTGTACCAATAAACCCTGCCCCACCCGTCACCAATACTGTTTTAGGATCCGCTGCCATGCCGTTGTTCTCCTCGTCTGAGTATACCATCCCCCTGTATTGCCTTCAAAAGAAAAAATTCTGTCAGGGTTGGTTTGATCGGACTGATTTGACAGATCGGTCAGATTTTGGATTATATCGTAGCCAGCAAATACAGCATTAAATGATCTGCTGTTGGCTCGGTTTTATAATAGTTGTTCTCAGCCAATCATCCAGGTCTTGCTCTTCAGCAAGCATTTTAAGGGAAACTACAACGTCTTCCAGAATCAACGCATCTTTAAAGGAATCGTAGCCTATATTCCATTGTTTACGATTGATTTTAAATTCTGCTTCAATATAGACATTATCGCCCTGCCGTTCAA
>JAGLCZ010000705.1 GCA_023145975.1 Candidatus Hydrogenedentota bacterium
CTGTCAAACAGCAGTACGTCCGGCGGATTCCCCCCGGCTATTGCTGTAAGTAGTTTCTGCTGTCCCGTACCGGTAACGCCGGTATGAAATCCTTTAATAATCTGGTAACCCGGGTATTCCACTTCAAACTTGCGAAATGCAGATTCAAGTCCCCGATCAGGCCAAATGATCCATACCGTCAGTTCTTCCCGTTCGGGTGCTGCAACAGCCCGTAACGGAAAACACAAGGACAGCAATATCAAACAAAGGAGTATACCCCCACCACGAAGCAGCAACCCATGCAGCACATCCCCTGAACTTGTTACGTTTTTCCCCGCTGTTCCTTTCATCCCATCCATATAATAGGGGAACAATCTGTGAATAAAAGCAGTCATCATCTATTTCAAGATATCCCTCTGGCGATTACTACATTACAATACATAAGACGGAAATCCCCGGCACCACAACAGCGATAGTATAACATAGAAAAACAGTCGCATGAATCGGCTTCAAGGTCTATATGCGAACTAGAAATATCCTTATGGTTCCTGCGCGTTTATGGCTCGCTGCAATACATCCAATGCCTGTTTGTAATCGGGTCCACCCACATACTCAAGAATAAACGGTGCATGAGGGACATGCTTTGCCGCCAAAGCAGTAAATTTTCCGTAGTCGAGATCGCCAAGCCCGGCCGCCACACCACGGTCAACGTGAAGTTTACGATCCTTCGCATGTAAACAATCAATGAACGGTGCCAGCTGGGCAAACATTTCTTCCAGATCATTAATCTCAATCAAATTTGCGGGATCCAATAATGCACGTACTCTGGACGAACCGATATCCTCCAAAAACAGCCGCACCCGCTTGGCACTGGCAAGAAAACCACGGTAGAAGGGTTCAAATAATACGGTCGCGTCATAACGTTCCGCCATATCGGCAAGGTCCCTGCCTGTATCCACCATCTGTTTCCAGACTTCCTCACGAAAATGGTATGGAATACCCGGTGCAGACTCATGGGGTTCATAGTGACCCGCTTCGGTGATAAAGGTTTGTACTCCCATAGCATCCCCTACGCGGAACATGGCATCAAAATATTCAAGGTTAGCCTTTCGCTCCCCTGCATCCCCGTGTATGAGATTTGTATACACGCCAATACTATGGATGCG
>JAGLCZ010000706.1 GCA_023145975.1 Candidatus Hydrogenedentota bacterium
GAAAATAGTGGCAAAATAGTTTTTATGAAGATCTTCCGTGACGGGACAATACTTTTTTCAATGCGGAAACGACTTCATTAATATGCTTATCACTCAGCTGTGGATGCAACGGTAAGGAGAGTATCTCATCCGACAATCGGGTAGTTTCAGGGAATTGCTCCGGGAGCATACCCAACGTTTCCCGATAATAGCGATGTAAATGCAATCCATAAAAATGCACCCCGGTACCAATATTTTCCCGACGTAATTCGTTTGCAATTTCATTGCGCGTACGTCCGATTTTCTTCAAATTAATTTGTATTATAAACAAGTGCCAGGCATGTTCTACATCAGCCGCCACGCTGGGAATTTCGATTTCATCAAAATCGGATAAGACAGCACGATACATATCTGCAATGCGCGTGCGTGCAGCCTTGAACCTGCGAAACTTTTGCAATTGCGCAATACCCATAGCCGCATTGACATTTCCTAAAGCATACTTATACCCGGGTATAACAACTTCCGAAGGTGCAGCGATAGCACTACGTCCATATCGGTCCCAAGCTGTAGCTGCCATACCATTCGCCGCAAGTAACCGCAATCGATCTGCAGTCTCTTCCTCCTGTACTGCCACCATCCCCCCTTCCATGGTTGTTATGTTTTTTATAGCATAAAAACTGAAACAAGCAGAGCCATTTGCACCAATGGGGGTACCTTTATAGGACGCACCAAGAGCATGGGCTGCATCTTCTACCACAGGAATACCGTGACGTTTTGCGACAGCGCGTATGGCATCCATATCACAAGGATGCCCGGCAATATGCACGGGCATAATAACTTTGGTACGCGGTGTAATTGCAGCCTCAAGCAGATCGGGATTCATATTCAATGTATGAGGATTCACATCCACAAAACACACCGAAGCCCCCATATTAAGTATAGTGTTACCGGTTGATGCCCACGTAATCGGAGAGGTAATTACTTCATCTCCCGGCTTCACACCTAAATCTAGCAAACATAAATGCAGTGCGGCAGTACAAGAAGACACTGCCACTGCATGGGGAGCGCCCACAGTCTCACAGAACATCTGTTCGAAGGTTTTCACCTGAGGTCCTGAGGTTAACCATCCCGTACGCAATACATCAAGTACCGCCTGCTCCTCTTCTTCCCCAAGCCCAGGCCTACTCAACGGTATAAACCGTGCCGCTACCGGCTCGCCTCCCTCGTCTACCGGTAATGCACGTAAGCGCTTCATACGATCAACATTAAAATACGCTTCGTCAAAGGGATTAATATCTTCTGTTCCAAGAAAATTTCGTATCTCTTCCAGACCATCAGAAATATTCAAAGAACAACGAAAATTAAGTCTTTCAGCAATCTTAGAAAAACGAACGCGATAATTTCGTAGATCATCATCATCCCTGGCTACTTCAACAGTAACTCCAGGAATCTGGGCGGCAACCTTTTCAGCCAGATCACATATGCGCATATTCTGGATATCCACGCCTACATTAAAGATTTCACCCGACACTGCAGTGGATGCAGCACCGACAAAAGCCAGCAACGCATCCGCTGCATCACGTACATGAATAAAGGGGCGCCATTGATTGCCACCGCCACGCACTAAAATACGCTTTTGACGTACCGCTGACGCCACCATTTGATTTACCGCGAGATCAAAACGCATCCTGCGGGAACAGCCAAACAGCGTTCCCATCCGTGCAATAACAGGTTCAAATGCCGACGATGTCATGGACAGCAGCAACCGCTCAGCTTCGTATTTGCTCTTAGAAAATACCGATAAGGGATTCGGTAAACTCTCTTCATCCAATATCTGAAAAACACCATGACCATATACGGCACAGGTAGATGCAAATACAAAACGTTTTACCCCTGCCTGAATTGCTTGACGCGCCAGCTCATGTGTACTTTCAATGTTTACATCGCGCGTCATATCAGCATCCA
>JAGLCZ010000707.1 GCA_023145975.1 Candidatus Hydrogenedentota bacterium
ACCCGTATTTTTCTGCTCATATCAATTCTTTCCTTTGTTATCGTTTAGGGATATTTGTCGCAGTATCAAATGAAATGCACTACACCCCAAACTGTTTTATTTCTAATTCTTCTCATTGTAGAAGGAACATGCAGGATAACGCAAACAGACAACGTTCTCTTTATCGATCTATTCCCCCATTGCCTTAATAATCAAACGCTTTCGACGGAGTCCGTCAAATTCGGCGTAATACACTTGCTGCCAGGGCCCCAGGTCCATGCGTCCCTGGGTGATGGGGATAATCACCTCATGATGAATCAGCAGGTTTTTCAAATGTGCGTCGCCATTTGTTTCCCCCGTACGGTGATGCTGATAATCGTCCCGATAAGGCGCAAGTTTTTCGAGCCACGCATCAATATCCTGAATGAGTCCGTTTTCCGCATCATTGACATAGACTCCCGAAGTAATATGCATTGCAGAAACCAGTACCATTCCTTCGCGAATACCGCTTTTTGATACGACTGTCTCAACATCAGAGGTGATATTGATATACTCTCGCTTTTTTTGGGTATTGAATTCCATATACTCCGTTGCAAATTTCATATAGATTCCTTTTTTCAGACAAGCCTCTTTTATAAAAGAGGCACGACCTTTGCCTTTTATTTTTTCCTGGACACGTTGGGATGTGGCGTACTTTCAGAGATCAGGGTTTACGTTTGATACTCCCTGCCAGTGCTTCCGGGATTAGTGCTATGGAGGTTTGTAATGGATAGGCGCAAGTGCATCCTGAACTGGCTTCAGGTACTAAAACCATGCCGCCCGCCGGGATGATATTGAGCCAGCAACCGGGTCGGGATACTTCAGAGAGCGGGGTTCCTTCGCTGTGGTTTACAGTGGTGTCATACATGCGAGGGACACTGCCGCGTCCGTAGAGATAGTGTTCAGAGCCTGTAAGGCCGCCGCAACCGTGACCGCCCCGGTAGACAAGGTAGTCCTTTTGTTCTCCCGTTTCCAAAGAGAAAGCGAAGGGACGCGCAAAGATGGTGTCGCCGGTGATGACGGGATGCTGCCATTGTTCGCCGTGAGATCCTTCCAGCCCGGATCGGTCAGTGCCGCGTATGTTCATACCGGGGAATTTAGTGTGCCAGCGTTCGTTTCCGGATGCCATGTCAAAGGCAAATAGGTCGTAGAAGAGTTGATCTTTTTCGTTATAGGAACCGGAGGCGATTAGCGTGCCTTTGTCGCCGTTCAAATAGGCAATGTGATCGAAGGGAAAGATAACGGGATGTTCCCAGGCAATGGCGCCCGTGTGCAGATCAAGTGCAACGAGGTGGGCATCTTCCTTGAGAAAGTCGTTGATGCTTATGCGTCCGTTTACTGTACTCATGGCTTTATCATTCCGGCTTTCGACGAGATATAAGCGATCTTCACCGGTGGAGAGCATACCGTTCAGAATACGCCCGTTTTCGTAGACCCATCGTTTTTCACCTGTAGTACGGTCGATTGCAAAAAGGCATTCACTCATCACAACGGGACGGTAGTCTCCTTCCAGCACATTGATCATATCTTTTCCCATCTTGCTGAAGGAGGCTCCCTGAGCTTGTCCACTACCAATAAGCAGGTCGTCTTTGTAATTGAGGTAACCCCAGTCGCGTAGGGCACTTCCTGATTCTGGTATTTTGAGGGTATCCTGGTGTTCGCCTGTAGGCAGATCTACTTTCCAGCATTCTCCCTTTCGAGCAATGTAGAGAGCATCGTTTGTGAGCAGTTGATGTCCGCTGTTTTTCATGGAGCCAACACGACGTGAGTCAGGCACTTCCAGTTCCCATAGCGGGGAACCATTGTAACCGTCTACAGTAATAATTTTATTATTTGCCGTAATGAATAGCTGTCCTTCCTGAAACAGGGCGGACATAGGACGGTGATGCCTGTCGACCATTTCGCGTGGGCCGGGTTCCCCGAACCATTGGATAGTGACGGGACCTTGTAGTTCGTCGCCACTGGATGCAGTGTGTGATGCGTCTGCATAGAGTTGGGTCCATTTTCCTGCGCCCGATACGGCACCGCGTTCAAGAATAAACCATTCGGCATCTTCTTTTACAATATCTGTCGCTTGTTTTGCGCTATCGCGCAGCTGCCTGTATACGGAGGCATCGATACCATCGCGGGGCAGATAGGCTTTACCGCCATAGGGGCGTAACATTCGGTATATCTCTTTGGGGTTCCAGGAGAATGCGCCATGGAGCAGTGCTTCTTCAGAAACAATAAGATTGGCCATGTAGCTCGTGTAGGGGAGCCTATTGCTGGTGACCTGCTGCATGACAATTCGTTTGCCGTATAGTCCTGTTCCAATCAAGGCGTTACGTGCAGCTGCAATGCGTGCGGCATCCTGTTCTACACCGACAATGCACAGTTCACTGATTTTTGAAATTTCATAGGCCAGTCGCCCCTCCCCCGCTCCCAGTACCATACAATAGCCCTGGGTGATGCCTGCGTGTTTGATGATAGCACGAGCGGCACTTTTGTATAAAGCACTCCATTCATCTTCCGGGTAAGGTGTATCAGTCTGTGGCATGGCGGCAATACGGGCTGTTTCTGTCTCGCCGGTTCCGAAGCAATAGATTGCTCCCGTGTTGGAACTGGCATAAAGCCGTCCGTTTGCTGCAGCAAGACCGTAAATACGCCCTTCTGCTTTCGCCTGCCATACTTTTTTTCCGTCTGATGTGCGCAATGCGTATATTCTGTCTTGGCCACCCATAAATAAAGTATCGCCTGCGAGAATCATAGAGAAAGGGTCATCTTCGGAATGCTTCCACAAATAACAGGTTCTCCGCTCTTTGACGAACTTTCTTATTTCGCCATTCAGTTCTTTCATTTTTTCTTCAATTTGTTTTTGTGCATCCTTGTCTTCACTGTCGATATCGCGAAGTTCTTTCTTTAATTCGTCCACGACCTCTTCCCGCTTACTGATTTCAATTGAAAGCTTGAGGTAGCGGGGCCTATCGAGTGCAGCAGCTTCACCCGGTGACTGCAGGTAGGCGATTCCATCACGTACCAACATGCGTATACCTGGAAAAGAGGCAACGCGTTCACGGGTATCTTGTGCAGTATCATAGAGCTGATTTTTATTGCGTACTCCGGGACCACTGATTACAGCATTGTCTACCAGAAGTGCATAAGCACCCCCCGGTCCCTGCATGGCGCCGATAGGGGCAAGACCTTCACGGTCGAACATAAAAGGAGCTGTGCGTCCTGTCGGAACAAAAATGCGCGTGGACGAGGCGAGTAAATATCCCTGGGGAGATATACCGGAAGCCGTATCACTTTGAAGTACTTCACCGGTAACAGCATCAAGAGCACATTTATAAACTTGTTTAGGCGGGAAAAGACCGGAGAAGAAATAAGCGATTCCGTTATCCACCAGCACACCGGTTCGTGCAGGTACATAGGAGATGATACGGCTGTTTCCTGGCAAACGCCGGTCATATTCAGAAGGGGTATATTTCCATACCAGTGCGCCTGTATTCGCTTGAACGCAATAGGCATATCCATCGTCGGAACTGAAGTAGACACGACCGTCAACTACTGCAGGAGCAAGACGGACAGGACCCTCTGTGAAGAAACGCCAGCGTATTGCACCGGTGGCGGTATCGAGGCAATATACTTGATCATCGGAAGATGAACTGTAGAATAAAGCATCCCCAACACTTACTACATGGAAGGCACGATCATATATAACGACAGGACTCAGGTCGCGTATCTGATGCCAGTAATCCTGCTTCGCAGGTTCCGGCCATGCAGGCTCCGGTCCTTGATTGGGCACATGGGTCCATTCAAGATCCAACGGCATATCCAACACCATAGGGGTAATGCCGCTTCGCTGGGCATCGTGCATATATGTGGGCCAGTCTTCGGCAAGTGCCAGAGTTGTACTGAGAACTGTGAGAATAATCAATCCTGTCAACCAGTGTTTGTTGCTCGTCATTTTCGTGTCCCTTTTAATCCTTTTTAAAAAGATGTTACTTTGTTGTTTATACGGTTTTTTTCAGATTTAGAAATTTATATTTTAGGGCTGCCTTCGAGTACGGGTGGCGGCGGTGGTTCATCAGCAGCACGAAAGGGCTTGTCTTGTTCAATGAGCCAGTCCCGTGCTTCATCAAGTATTTGCACGATTATTCCAGCATCTTCTTTACGAAGACCCGGGTGATCGCAGGGATACCAGCGGATTTCTTTGGGTTTTCCGAGGGCTTCATAGAGGGCTTTGCCTGCGGCAGGTATTACCAGTCGGTCTTCAGAACCACTCTGCATTAATACGGGAGTGTCTTCAGTTAGGTGTGCATAATTTTTGGGGTCGGCTGGTTTCATGATCCATGAAACTATTTGTTTGGCGATCCAGTGTAGTGCTGCATTGTTCATTTCTTCTTTTATTACAGGTGCGTCCAGCATGAGTTTAATGTCAGCACCGCCTACGACCAGTACTGTGGCGCGAATTCGTTTTTCAAAAGCGGTTAAAGTTGTTCCTGTGATGGAACCATAACTTGCACCTACAAGATAAATGCGATCAGGGTCGATTTCCGGATGAGTCTGTAAATAATCAATGAGTCGTCGGGCATCGTTGATGGTTTTCCACGGGCGTTGTCGAAATGCCACTATCGACTTCAGAGCCATCGAAATACCTTTTCCCTTCAATTTTCGTTCCCCCTGCATAGATTGATCAAAGCATGCCATGGCAAATCCCGCTTCATTAAAAGGGGTACAGATTTCTTCAATGAACTCTTTGCGTTGACCAATGCCATGTAGAAATATAATGAGAGGAATTTTTCCGGTTCGTTTTACAGGCAGGGTCATTAGTACTGGAATCGATTCATCCTTTCTTGCATCAATCGAAAAGAGTATCTTTTCAAAATGAATTGGGCGTGTAATGCCAAAGAAATCAACGGTTTCATCTTTGACTTCACTTCCGGTTACTTTTACGTTGAATGGGAGTTTCGGATCATATTCGTCAAAATAAGTTTTGTCTGCCCATACTTTTGCGATGATCACCGTGATGATGAGTACTAATAATAAGCCACCGAGAATTTTGAAAAATTTGCGCATATGGATTTTCCTTATATTTTACCAAAGGGTTGTAAGCCAGAAAGGCAATAAACTGCGTTCATAAATCATCATCATCCTAGATCAGACTATATGCTTAGGTCAAACTGATCGCAGAAGATAAAAGCGACAAGGTACCTCTTGGTGGATTTATG
>JAGLCZ010000708.1 GCA_023145975.1 Candidatus Hydrogenedentota bacterium
ATTTATCGAGTAACCGGGGGAGCAGCGCTTCCGTTTCAGCTGCGGCACGGGATGCATCGCCAAGTTCCTTCATGAATGGGGGCAGATAAGCCGTATGATTTCGTTTCGCCAAAATACGATTATTTTCCAATACCGTACAACTCAATGTAAGATTAATCGCCTGATTTGACGGAACGGTATACGAAAGTTGATGCTCGATGAACTTCTCCGAAGAAGTGATGGAAACCACAAAGGGGACTCCTGCATTACGCACCGATTCAAGGCGTACCTCCACCAGCCGACCCTCGGGATTTTGAATCGCTGCCTTCAGGAAATTCGCGCCGGCATACATCGTATCTACATCCAGTTCAATCTCTACAGGCGGGGACATTGCGCTCGCTTGTGGATTACCCGAACGCCGCGCTGAAAATCGGTATTCCGGCCAAAGTAACGGAACATTCGGTTGTGCTTCCGACCAACGAAATAAACTCATAATGCCATTGGACACAGGAAGGATCACGCCGGGAACACCATCTGCCATAGGAATAAGTGTTGCCGTACTGTTCACACCTCCTGAAATAGGAATACTTGCTTTCAGCCCCCCGTCCGGATCAAAAGCATAAAGAAAATTACTGTACCCGACTACCAATATTTCCTGTATACCATCCCCATTCACATCACCCACAGACGGGGAACGACGCACACGATCTACGACATCTGCCGACCAACGCAGCTGCCCCTCAGGGGACAGGCACACCAGAGTACCTGCCAAATCCACCACATAAATCTCTACCTCGCCATTGGCATCGGCATCGGCAACGGTAATGGCACTATCCATTTCCCGCTGCATGACATACGTCCAAAGAATTTTTCCGGTGTTATCCCGCACGGTAAAATTCTCATCCACCCCCACCAGAATTTCGGGGACACTATCCCCGTCAAGATCATAAACCAACGAACTGCTTCCAATACCACTTTCGCTACGCCATAATTCCTTGCCCGCAGCGGAAAGACAAACCAACGGAATTTTATCACCACCTACCAGAATACTCTGGACACCGTCACCGGTAAGATCAACAATAACGGGAGATAAGGTCATGCCGTGATCCCCTTTATACAACCACAGCGTTTCTCCATCGCCATTCAGACAAATCACGGTACCACTGCCATCCCCGGTAACAATTTCCAGATTGCCGTCTCCCGTAACATCACCCAATGCCAAGGTGGTCTCGCCCCAATAAAGTTTATTCGGCAGGGTTGCCGTCCACAACAGATCACCGGAACTCCCTGCAAAACAGACAATTTCCCCTTGCTGGTTCATGGCAAGCACCTCAAGTCCGCTGCTGCTCGCAATATCACCAATACTGGGTGCCACACAAATAGGTCCCCGCATTTCCTGATGCCATATCTCTTTTGCGTCTGAAGTTATTGCAGCAATAATACCGGCAGTGGTACCCACCACAATATCCATCTTACCGTCGCCATCCAAATCACCCAATGCAGGGGAAGCATCCACATATCCTGCAGGAGCTTCATAAGCCCATACCTGCTCCACTTCATTAGCATTTACAACACTGGCACACACCATCCCCACCACAAAAACAAACCGCAGCATAACAGATATCCTTATTTTATGAGGATGCGAAGAAGGCATACAAATGTCCTCATCACGCTCCTAAGTTTAGATCCAGTGTAGCAGGCTGTAAATCACCGTGCAAACCGCCGTTATACTTCCCATAGGCTGCGTATGGGAACTGCGAGCATGCCGTCGCCGAAAGAAACGGTATCTTCACCATCATACAACACCACACCCACAGTAAAACGCTTCCCTGCTGCATTTTTTAGTTTGCGCAATCCTTTAAAATCACTTGCGCGTACCGTAGCAGCAGCTTTCACTTCAACCCCTGCCAAATGCCGCGCACCACACTGCAATACCACATCCACCTCAGCACCATCCTTATCCCGAAAATGAAAAAAAGAAATGTCCCTGTCGTACCAGGAAGCCTGACGGCGCAGATCCTGGTAAACAAAAGATTCCAGCAACTGCCCCATTAGTGTACGATCATGATAAAGAGCTTCCGCATCATAACCAAGCAATGCGCTGGCCAAACCTGTATCACAAATATGGAGTTTTGGAGTTTTTATCAAACGGCTGATCCGGTTAGAATGCCAGGGGGACAGGGTCTCCACCAAAAATATACACTCCAAAAGTGTCATATAACTGCGAATAGTCGGCCGACTCAGTTGAAAGGGAGAAGACATATCTGCAATATTTAATAATCGTGCAGTCTGACCGGCAACCAGCTGCAGCAATCTGGGGATACTATGCAGATCGCTAATTCGTGCCAAATCCTTGATATCCCTCTGTATCAGGGTCTCCACATAATCACGGTACCACCGAATACGCCGCGGGGCAGAAGAACGCGCAAGTGCCGCAGGATACCCTCCATCGACAATACGCGCTGCGAGATCTTTACCAAGCCGCTGCTGTTTTTTTGCGATGAATTTTCCGGAAAATAATAGATCCAAAAAATTAGGAGGATGGGTAGCGAGTTCACACTGGGCAAGAGGATGTAACCGTATAATTTCCATACGTCCCGCAAGTGAATCTGCTAATTTCGGAAGCAGCAGAACATTAGCAGATCCTGTTAATATAAACTGTCCCGGTATACGGTTACGATCCACTCGCGCCTTGATGGCAGTAAAAAGTTGGGGTACGCGCTGTACTTCATCCAAAGCCACTTTCCCCGGCAGCATCTCCAGAAAACCTGCGGGATCATTGGTTGCCGCATTTAACTGTATATCATCATCAAAACTAATGTAATGATAGTCATCAGCATCAGCTACGGCACGTACCAACGTTGTTTTTCCACATTGACGCGGACCATGAACCAATGTTACCGGACTATCCTTTAAAGCCTCCTGTAAGGATGTTTTTGCCCATCGTGGATAGAATGTAGTATCAGACATATTTTGTTCCTATAAAATAACCCGTTTTTGGTATTATAACAGGTATATCTTTCTTTTTCAAGTAGATAAAAACGGCTGATTGAAAGGTTAGGCTAC
>JAGLCZ010000709.1 GCA_023145975.1 Candidatus Hydrogenedentota bacterium
GCAGGGGACCAGTAGCCGTACGCATCGCGATGATGCGTTAAATGGGGCTGCATATTCAGAACATTAATAACTATTGGGGCAATACCCTTGACACGTGAATCCACTGCACCGGTTAACCAAGTGGTCCACCCGCGCTTCGAAGCACCGGTAACCACAAAACCATCAAGTGCTACGCCCTTTTCAGCCAATATTTCTTCCGTCATATCCATGGCCTTCACTGCGGATTTTACCATAGGGAATAACAAGGGCCAACTATAATCAGGATGTCCACCGGTACTACCATATGTATCCATGTATTTATCATAGGAATACGCGATTATCGCATCTTCTGTGCGAGCACGTAATGGCAAGTCCCGTCCGGAATTATTGTCCTGCTCCCCGGCGGGTACTATTTCATCCTTAAATACAATGGGCTGACTTGGTACATTTTTTAGGTGGACCACAGTCGTCCCTGTAAGAACAGCAATTTGCCACATCTCGTCTACTACCTGAGCGGTAGAGGTACGACTTCCGCCATCAATAAATAACATCGCCGTATCACAAACCTTGTTCTCCGGCACAATAATAGTCACCGGATGTGTCCATCTTCGTGTAATATCCACGACTGCGTCATCAGGATTCCAGCACTGTGAAGTTAAATTGTCTACCAAATAAGCGGTTGCAACCTGCTCACCACCAAACATTATCGATTGCGCTGTAGCTGCAGAATGCGAGTAACAACCATCATCGAAGTTAACATAGTCATAAATAGAGGGCTTGACTTGCAAAGAGTTGGTACTGGATACTTCCAAATCAGAATCACTGGAACGGGAGGCGCTGTGCCGGAATGCAACCGTCAATTTTATCCGGTATCGTCCCTCTGCTTCATATTCATGGGTCGGAACAACCAGCTCACTACTCGTTTCATCGCCAAAATCCCAGGTATATCGCCGAATGGGACGGGCATCTTCGGGCTGTTCTGTCGCATTGAAGGCAAAGGTGTCTACATAGGTATAGCCTTGGGCAGCAGGAATAAAACCATCGCCATCCCGACGCGAAATGTCAAATTCCGATACAGGTGCACGATCAACGGCTACAGTATGAGTCACGGAGACACCAGGCGGGTCGCTAACCCTTGTTGATTCCGTAATTACCGTGAGAGTCACCGAATATCTTCCAGGATCAGCATAGCGATGTG
>JAGLCZ010000071.1 GCA_023145975.1 Candidatus Hydrogenedentota bacterium
AAATCTGTTTCAGTGTGGTAAACTTACTACGAGCTGATTTCATTGTAACTCCTCCGTGCGGGTGTCCCGCATTTTTTATTACTGAGGAGTGTGCCTGAAAATCAGATTCTTATTCAATTTCTATGGGATGACTGTGTAAACGATTTGAATGCCCCCTACCAATTTCACCCCCTCGTCATTGCGAACGTGGTGTGGCAATCTAAAATAATACAACGCCGTTTTTATTCTTTCCAGAACTTATATACTACGGCTTTGTCTACCATCAGCTGGGGTACATACAAACGATTATTTTTAAGATCAACACCAATATCAGCAGGAGATTCGAGTTTCACCAGAGTGTGTACCGTTTTGCGGTCTGCTTCAATAATGGCTACACGTCCCCCCGGAAAATCCGATACGATGAACGCACCGTCATCCAGCACAAAAACAGCGTCCAGATTTTTAAAAGTACCTTTCAAACCAAAAGGCTTGGGGGCTTTCCTGCCGGTGATATCCAACTCGTATACTTCGCCCAGGTCCCAACTAACAGCATATAGTACGCCTTCGTGTACCGTTACACCGTTGACACTTTCCGGTGCGGGAATCATGCGAAATGTTTTATCAGGCTTAACCGCAAAAATTTTGCCGGCGGCAAGATCGCTGACAAATACCTCTTTCCCGTCGCTGGCAGCATCATTAAGCCGCCCCGTATCCGGCAGTTCAACAGTTTCGAGGGCTTTGGGATTATCTAAAGGGGTGCGCATAAGACGGGCATTATCCGTGAAATACAGAAACCCATTAAGAATCGCCATACCTTTGGGAGAATTTATAACTGCACCGGGACGGCTGTCGAGCCAGCGTTTCTCAACCAATGTACCTTCTTTATCAAATACAGAGATATAGCCTTTGCCATCATCTTCCCAGTATTCCTTCGGGGCACACTCAATATTAGAAACATAAATACGATTTCCAGATACGTCAGGCAACATACATTCGGGTACATCAAGCCCTTCCAACTGTGCAATCGGTTTCACATGCCATGTCGCAACACTATCTTCCCCATAGGACAACGTGCTCAGGCAACACACCAACATAACTGCAGGAACTAAATGTTTATTAAATATCTTCATCTTTCCGACCCTTTCAAAAGTTATCCGTTTACAATTGCGGTTTCTTACAACAATAGTTAATAGCACTGCCGACAGGTTAGCAACAGTAATACCTTTGCCTTACCGTAAAAACAGTATATACGAAAAGGATCGTTTTTGAAAAAATAGCGTGCTCTATTTGAAATACACAAGGCAGTTAACGTATAACTTAGGCTGTATTTTGTATCGTGTTACCCTTGTAGGTGTCTTGAAAAGCGGTCATACGGCGTTGAACAATTCTGTCCAGCGTTGAAACGCGTAGTTGAGGCACAAAAGTAGTTTTCTAATCCGAGTCTCGAAGTCGGGCTGGCTGCCGGGACGCAAAATGGGAGAAGTTGAGTCATGTCATCACTATCGTTCGTCATGTTAGTTGCCTTTTCTGGTGTATTTTCCCTGGGAATTATCTTTTCCATCCTGGGAAGTGTAAAGTTGAAATTGGCAGAAGAGTTGAAAATTGACGACGCGAAAGTCGGCACACTTATTTCCGCTCTCATGTTCAGCTGCCTGGTAGCCGTACTTGTTATTGGTCCTCTTACAGATATGGTAGGCTTTAAATGGATTGCGCTGACAGGCTTCATCCTCGGTGGCGCTTGCGTTTTGCTGCTGGCCTCAGCACGCTCTTATCGCACTGCTCTGATAGCGTGCCTGCTATTGGGTATTGCTGCCATGTGTGTAAATACCGTAGGTAATACACTGGGACTTTCCACGCTGTTTGATGGTAAGGATCCGGCACGTGCATCCAATTTACTAAATGTCTTCTTTGGTTTGGGCGCGTTTCTGGCACCAATGATTATTGCCACGCTGCTGGGTACCATGGGCTATAAAAAGACCGTGAGTTTTATTGGTCTCCTGCTATTCGTTCCCATCGTATTTACAATACTTGCCAAATTCCCGGAACCTGACGCAGGTTTTGTCATTGGCGATTCCATTGGGCTGCTTACCCATCCCGCCGTACTGATCGGCGGTATCTCTCTGTTTTGTTACATTGCTCTGGAATCCTCTATGGCAGGATTTCTCACCACCTATTTGAAGAGTCATGAACTCAGTGACAAGAAATCCGGACTGATTTTAAGTGCCTTCTGGATCAGTCTGATGATGGCACGTTTGATAACGGCAATATTCCTTACGAACATTGATGCGGCAAAAATAGTGCCCGTCCTTGCAATTGTTGCCTGTGCCTCTATCGCTATCATGGTTTTCGCGTCGAAACCCTCCCTCGGAATTCTTGGAACACTCCTTGCTGGATTCTCCTTCGGTCCCATCTTTCCGACATTGGTCGGTGTTTGCTTTGCCAAAACTGATGCCATTGCTGCCGGTACCGGCGGCAGCGTCTTCGGTCTGATCTTTGCCATCGGTTTATCAGGCGGTATCATCGTTCCCATGCTCATTGGTAAATATGCAGCCTCTCTCTCTATTCGCCAAAGCCTGAAGATTGCATTGGTTGTTTCCGTAGCGCTGATAGGGGCAAGCAGCGCTTTATGGCTGGCAGTACCCGATGTAGAAGCGAAGGCACCGGAAGCTGTGGAAGAAACGGTTGTTGTGGAAGAAGAAGGTGTCGTTGGTGAAGCCGTAGGATCCGTTGTAGAATCCGTTGGAAATGTTGTGAAAGAAGCCCTGAAAGAAGCAACAGAAGCGGTAACCGTAGAAGCACCTGCCGAAGCGGTCGTAGAAACAACGGAAGTAACGGAAGAAGCACCTGCTGAAGACGCTGCAGAAACACCCGCAGCGGAAGAAGAGGACGGGGAAGAAAGCCTCGACGATTGGCTCGAAACTCCTACTACAACCATGAGTCAACAGCAAATCATCTAACTGAAAATTAAATTGTAAGGGCGGAATTACGCCTTTGCTCTGTAACATTATGCAAGATGCCGGGATAATACGCGTAAAA
>JAGLCZ010000710.1 GCA_023145975.1 Candidatus Hydrogenedentota bacterium
AACTTCTGAAAAAACGGGGAAGAAAGAATAAATTCCGGTTCCGGTTACAACGTAATCACATGAGAGATTTTATCGATTGTATCGAATCACGGGAAGAATGTATCGCGCCTGTAAATGCAGGGCATCGTTCCGCTTCCATTGGGCATTTGGGGAAAATTGCATGTACTTTGGGCTGTAGTTTTAAATGGGATCCTGAAAAAGAACAGTTTAAAGATAACCCCGCGTTAAACGGCATGCTCCTGCGAAAATATCGCAGCAACTGGTCTTTGGACGCATAAGCCTGACAAAGATTTATAGGACAAGATATATGGGCGTACGATTCTGGAGTAAAACACTATGAAAACACGACCAGCCTATGTGGCAGGCAGTTTTTATCCAAGTGATCCGGATGAGTTACGTATAATGGTCAAAAAATATATTAACAACGTATCGGATAGCACTGAGAACGAAAATGTATCCTGCTTGATAGTCCCCCACGCTGGATATATTTTCTCTGGAACAACTGCTGGATATGGGTATAAACGTATACAAAACAACAATCCCTCCAGAATAATTCTACTGGGAGTTTCCCATCGTTATCGATTTGAGGGAATATCCTTATACGATGGTAGCGATTTCGATACACCGCTTGGCACAGTCATGATAGATATTGAGTTTTCCGAACGACTCGCCGACACCTTTCCTATTGGCGGATCACATCCGCATGCCCACGAGCATACATTAGAGACACAGTTGCCCTTCCTGCAATATATCCTGGACAGTATTCCAATTGTCCCGGTACTTTTCGGAGAAATCGCGAACACGCAACATGACGAATTTGGTCGCTGTCTTGCAAATCTACTTTCACCCAATGACCTGGTAATTGCCTCAACAGATTTTTCCCATTTTCTTGACGAAGCTGCGGCAAAGAAAATTGATCAATGCAGCATTAACGCTATTCTGGCTGGGGATACAGACGTGCTTATCCGGGGGCTTCACAATGAAACCTGTTCGATGTGTGGTGGAGCAGCGGTAGTTGCCGCTTTATCCTGTGCCAATACCCAAAAAGCTACCTGCCGCCACTTACTAAACTATAGTACCAGTGCATTAGCATCCGGTGACTATGATCGTGTCGT
>JAGLCZ010000711.1 GCA_023145975.1 Candidatus Hydrogenedentota bacterium
ATCCAGGCGGATTATCTTGGCTATGCAATTTCTACAGAACAAGATGAATGGATATCTGTTCGTCTTGCCGAAATGGATGGGGAAGACAGTGTGCTCCTGAAACGAATGACTAAAGATTCTGAAACGGAAGGAAATTGATCCATGGTGGCAACGTCTCCCGCAGTATGGACCAAAAAAGATTTGATTGGCATCCGCGAACTCTCCCGTGCTGAGATTGAGTTGATCCTGGATACTGCCCCCCAGTTTCTAGCCGTATCAAAGCGGGTAAGTGGTATTAAAAAAGT
This sequence comes from Candidatus Hydrogenedentota bacterium, assembly GCA_023145975.1. Lineage (GTDB taxonomy): Bacteria > Hydrogenedentota > Hydrogenedentia > Hydrogenedentales > CAITNO01 > SLFT01. The sequence continues at coordinate 285 of JAGLCZ010000711.1, forward strand.
ACCGCTGTTACAAGGACGGCTTGTAGTGAATTGGTTTCACGAACCCAGCACCCGTACCCGCACCTCTTTTGAACTTGCGGCAAAACGTCTGAGTGCAGACACATTATCCATTGCAGCCTCCTCCTCCAGTTCAGTCAAAGGGGAAACCTTACACGATACGCTGGCGAATATAGAAGCGATGAGTACTGATATTATTGTGCTGCGTCACGGCTGTGCAGGGGCGCCCCACATTCTGGCAGCGGATCATGCATCACATATTATCAACGCCGGCGATGGACGACATGAACATCCGACCCAGGCGTTGCTTGACGCGTTCACTATGCGCGAAGCACTACGCGTTCAACGACAGGACCCCACCCTTTCACTGGAAGGGATGAAAGTAGCACTCATCGGTGATATTGAACACAGCCGTGTTGCCCGCAGCAACATACACGCTTTGACCCGTCTAGGCGCATCCGTTACATTATGCGGACCTGTCACACTGTTACCGGCAGGTGCAGAACGACTCGGGGTCAGTATTACCACGCAAATGCGCGAAGCACTTGCCGATGTAGATGTCATCTACTCCCTACGCATACAATTGGAACGACAGTCACGGGGACTGTTTCCCAGTATACGGGAATATGTAAAAATGTTCCGTATCGATTCTAACTCTCTACGCTTTGCACCAGACGATGCCATTGTTATGCATCCAGGTCCCATTAACAGAGACCTTGAATTATCTACCGAGGTGGCAGACGGTCCGCGAAGTGTTATCCTGCAGCAAGTAACCAATGGTGTGGCAGTACGCATGGCGATCATGCATCTCCTCGCCAACAGCAGCGGCGCCTCCCGCGTCCGGAAACCATAACTACCATGACCCTTGCCATTGTAAA
>JAGLCZ010000712.1 GCA_023145975.1 Candidatus Hydrogenedentota bacterium
GTTGTCTCAAAGGTTATTCCATTCTTTGCAATCAGCTTTTCTCCCTCATAAATGACGACGGGTTGGGCGGTATCTACGGTGCAGGGAGATCCGAAGTCGGAACGAATGGTTCCGTCTGTCAATTTTCCTTCTTCCCATTTTATAGTTACTTCGAAACCGCCCCGGGCACGTAATCCGCTTACTGATCCGGTGTCCCATTTATCGGGCAGGGCAGGAAGCAGATGGATATTGTTCAAATGACTTTGGAGCAGCATTTCAGCAATACCGGCTGTTGCGCCGAAGTTGCCGTCAATTTGGAAGGGGGGATGTGTGTCGAAAAGGTTTGGCAGGGTTGACTTCTGAAGAAGAGCAGAAAGATTTTCATGGGCGGCATTGCCGTCATGAAGCCGTGCGAAGAAATTGATTATCCATGCGCGGCTCCACCCTGTATGCCCACCGCCGTTGTCGATGCGGCGCTCCAGTGTTTTTCGTGCCGCCGCCGCCAGTTCAGGTGTTTCTTCCGGAGTAATGGCATCCCCTGGATGAAGTGCATATAAATGGGACATGTGTCGGTGTCCCGGTTCCGGTTCGTCGTAATCCTCAAGCAGCCATTCTTGTAACTGACCGTATTTACCGATTTTGTTTGGGGCGAGTCGGGCACGTGTTGTTGTAAGTTGTTGTCGGAATGCTTCGTCCATTTTCAGGATTTCGCTTGCCTGGATGCAGTGGGTGAACAGCTCACGGATAATCTGGATGTCCATGGCAGGGCTGAGGCATACGACTGCCACCTGTCCGTCCGTCGTGCGATAACTATTCTCAGGACTGTTGGAAGGACCTGTGATAAGGTAATTGCTTTTAGGATCTTCAATAAGGAAGTCCAGGTAAAACAAAGCGGATTCGCGCATAATCGGATATGCCCATTCCAAATACTCACGGTCAGGATAGAAAGCATAATGTTCCCAGATATGCTGGCACAGCCAGCCGCCGGCAGCGCTGAATGCGCCCCAGCTCGGGTGTTCGCCCGGCGATGTAAACCCCCAGATGTTCGAGATAGTATGGGTTACCCAGCCTTGCGCCCCATAATGGACTTTGGCGGTTTTTCTTCCCGGTTCGCGCAGGCTTGCAATGAATTCAAGAAATGGCTTGTGGCATTCATGCAGGTTGGTCGTTTCAGCAGGCCAGTAATTCATTTGATCGTTGATGTCGTGGTGGTAATCGCTTCCCCACGGGGCTTGGATATGGTCGCACCAGATGCCTTGCAGGTTTGCAGGGAGCGTACCCGGTCGAGAACTTGCCAGCAGCAGGTAGCGTCCATACTGAAAATATAAAGCCATCAAACCGGGATCAGATTTTCCATGGGCTATCGCGTCCAGTCGTTTATCTACGGGGCGTCCATGCCGCAGCGGCCCTTTAAGTTTCAGCTGGACCCGGTTCATATAGGAACGGTGTTCTTTTACATGGTCTTTTTTAAGGGTATCATAAGATTGGGCGCATGCTGCATTCACTGCATCAGTGCATATAACGCCCGGTTCTTTATATCGATAGGTAGTTGCGGCACTTAACACCAGGGTTACTGTCCCGGCACCTTGAAATTCCAGGGCATGGGGCAGTGTTTTGACCGTTCCTCCTGTCTGTGCTGCTGTCAGTGCAGCGGCAAAGGATAAACCTTTATCGGGATCGGTTTGCCCTTCCAGCAGCAAATGATTCGTTCCTTGCGAACAGGATTCAAGGGCTACGGTACTTTCTTCGGTAATATCGGCAGGCTGCAATTCGCTGTTATTTCTCCAGCGCATACTGCCGCTTTTGGGGTCGCGATGAAGCCGCACTTTAAAATTGAGTGTATCAGGTCCCGTTGCAGTGAGATGGATGATGAGTGCCGCCCCGGGTGCACTGCTGAAGTATTCTCGTGTATACACGGTTTTTCCTATGCGATAGGATAGGGTTAGAATGCCTGTTTCCAAATCGAGGGAACGACGATAATCCGAAGCAGTGCCGGGGGATGTAAAATACAGGCGCAGATCGCCCAGCATTTGATAGGAGCCGTAGGGATCGTACGCACCGTTACCATGAGCCGATCCAACTCCTTTGCACACCAGGCGTTTCTTGGCAAGGCGCTCCGCTTCTTCCACCTTTCCTTCAAAAAGTAGACGTCGGATTTCGGGGAGCGCGGTAAGGGCATCTGGATTGTCTGCGTCCTGCGGGAATCCTGACCACAGGCTATCCTCATTCAATGCAATGCGTTCTTCCTTTATACCGCCAAAGACCATGGCACCGATGAAACCGTTTCCTAACGGCAGGGCTTCAGTCCACTCCTGGGCAGGAGCATCGTACCATAGTTCCATGTTTTGTACAG
>JAGLCZ010000713.1 GCA_023145975.1 Candidatus Hydrogenedentota bacterium
TTTGACTGCATACAGCCCGCTCTTTGTATTGCCGGGATCTGGATTTGTGGATAATCCCGCTATGTCATAGCCCTGACGTGCCAGTGCTAGTGCAATACCTCGTCCAATACCGCGACTTGCACCCGTTATTAATGCCACTGGTTTTTTCATGAATATATTTTCCTTGTTTTGTTATAGATGTCAAAAGGATGTTGTTATTCCGCTGGAATAATATTCCCCTTGGCATTGGCTTCACATTGAATGTTTATTTCGCTTCACAGGTAACTATTACGCCGTCGTCGTGGCAACAGTATTTCTATTATACGGGTTCTCAGCGGCAATTCAGTTTCATAGTAATTTATGGGTATTTACCGGGGAGTTCTCAAACTTTATACAGACAGAATAATTGTATTTGTTATGGCATATCAATTTTCTGTTCTTCGTTCGCGTATTTGCTAAAGCGGATGTGATAAAATTGGGCTGGATCAAGAATAAAGATTTCGATAAAGGTATTTACAGGATAGAGCTGACAGCAGAGGTTTGTAGTGTTATGTCGCAACTGACTACCCCTAAAGAACGGACAGAGATACGTGATGCAACGGAGGCAAAGCGCCCGCCGTTGTACAAAGTATTGTTATTGAACGATAACTATACTACTACGGAATTCGTTGTAATGGTGTTGGAGCAGGTTTTTAATAAGAACCATGTGAATGCAGAACGTATTATGTTGAGCGTGCATCAGAAGGGAACGGGCGTTGCAGGCGTTTATGTTAAAGATATAGCAGAGATGAAATGTGACGCAGTGCAGCGGCTTGCGCAGACGCAGGGATTTCCGTTGTGTTGTGATATGGAACCTGAGTAGTAAATAAAATGAAGATGCGATTTTATAGGGAGTTTTTTCTTCGATGATGAGTAAGGAGTTGGAGGTCGCTGTAGGTAGTGCGCTGGCTGAAGCACAAGCACGGCGGCATGAATATTTATGTGTAGAACACATTTTATACGCCTTGATCCAGGATGGGTACGGCGAGGAAGTTATTACTGCCTGCGGTGGTAATTTGACTAGCTTGTGCGGTGATCTCGAAGTGTTTTTTGATGAAGATATGGAGAAGGTCCCGGAGGATACACAGCTTACTTTACAACAGACCCATGGACTGGAAAATATGATGCAGCGTGCGTTTATGCATGTGCGTTTTTCCGGGGAAAGCGAAGTGGATTCGGGAGATATTCTTGCTGCCATACTTGAGGATGAAAGTTCTCATGCGACTTTTTTCTTGAAGTGCCAGGGGATCACGCGTTTGGATGTGCTGAACTATATTTCGCATGGAATTGAAAAAATGACAGATGAAGAGATTCAGGAGGGTG
>JAGLCZ010000714.1 GCA_023145975.1 Candidatus Hydrogenedentota bacterium
GCATATAAACTTGCATGGGGAATCTGCAGGGATAGATGGAGGAAAAAACGGTTGTTTTTTTGTTCTTCAAGATAGCGCATTGTATCTTCAACAAAAAGATCCTGGCTATAGTGATTGCCTTCATGTAGTTTGTTGTCTGGGTATGTTATTGATTTGCCATTGCGATAGAGAAGCTCCGGGAAATAATGGTGTGCACTTCCATGCGAAAGATAGCCGAAAAAATAGTCAAAGCCTTTTTCGTTGGGTAGTTCCGGGGGCAAATTATTAGAACCTACACTTGCTTTTCCAATCATGGCGGTAGTGTAGCCAGCCCCTTGCAGCATTTCAGCTATGGTGATATCCTCTGGAGAAGGGCGCAGCATAACATCCCCATTACCGCGTACATGTACATGACCTGTATGTTGACCCGTGAGTAAACAGGCGCGTGAAGGTGCACATACTGTGCTTCCTGCATAATGCTGTGTGAAACGGAGCCCCTCGGCAGCCATTTTGTCGATATTCGGGGTTTTTATTTTCCGCTGACCGTAACAGCCGAGATCGCCATAGCCCAAATCATCTGCAAGGATATAAATGATATTCGGTTTTTGGGATTGAGTATTACTTGAAAGGGAATTTCCTGCTGCACCCAGCAGCAACGTTCCTCCTGCAAGCCTCATGAAGTCGCGACGGTGCATATTGATTTTCTCCGATGAAAAGTTATCAGGAAAAGTTAGTATGTTGCTGCAAGCATATTCCTTAAATTTTGTAATCCCAGCGTGATTCCCTGAATCGGGTCTTCCATACCTTCGAATTCTATAGATAGAGGACCCGTATATCCACCGTCTTTCAGCACATTCAGGCATTGTGTTACAGGTATATCACCGTGCCCGATGATGGCACCCCGCAAGTAATTTCCTGCACGTGATTTGAACCAGCCTTCTCCTGGAAAGAGTTGTGTTCCCGATTTCATGTGGAAATCTTTTACATGTACGTGAAAGGCATAAGGAACTAATCGTCCGATTGCTTTAGGACAATCTTCATCTGCACATGCAAAGTTTCCAATATCAATCAGTGCTCCGAAGTTTGGATGGTTAACGGCGCAGATTAGTTTTTCTACCCGTTCACTGTCCTGACAGAAGTAGCCATGGTTTTCTACCATGGTGCGCACCCCAAGTGTTGCTGCAAACTCGGTAACTGCCAGGCAGCCTTCGGTAATTCTGGCTAAGGCAGTATCAAAACTTTTTGCTCCGGCATGTCCTTCGGGAAAGCCGTGTGCAGCATCGTGCCGTATACCCGGTGAACCCAGGGCGTGTGCTACGCGTACTTCATCTTTTACACGCTCAATTTCTTTGCTGAGATCACCGTTACATCCTTGTATAAAATCGGCGGCAATGGG
>JAGLCZ010000715.1 GCA_023145975.1 Candidatus Hydrogenedentota bacterium
CTTTTAATCTCCTGGGCAAGGCGATAGACATTTTCGCCACGCAGCAGCTCAACGGTAACAATTCCTATACTTTCCCGTGCCGTTGCCGTGATTTCATAGACGCCCTCGATATTGCGTATAGACTCTTCAATTGCTAACAGGATGCCCTCTTCAACTTCTTCCGGACTGGCTCCGGGATACACCACAGACACAGAGACCATATCCAGGGCAATATTCGGAAAAACCTCCTGTTTTATATTTCGCAAAGCCATAAAACCGCCCACAAGACAGACGAGCATGATTAGATTTGCCGCCACCCCATGTCCAGCCATCCATGCCACGGGACCGCGTTTCTCACGTATGTCCGGAGGCACACTCATTGAGTTTTTCCTTTTCCTTTACCTTTTCCCTTAGCACCACGATCATTTTTATGGGGCATGTCAGCTGTACGAAGTTCCATTCCCGCCATTGGTGATGCCAGATCACTTATAACAAGCCGCTCCCCATCACGCACACCTGATTCTATGTACACGCCATCATTCGTTCCCCATATAGTATCTATTTCACGAATCTCAAGGGTGTTATTCGGGAGCATGAACCAAAGATTGTTTCCGTTGTGTAATGCTGTCCTGGGCACTTTGGCGATGTTATCCAGATATGCCCCTTCAATTTCTACACGTACAAAAGAATCCAGCAGCAGGGAAGGTTTAGTTTCTTCGCCCGCTAACGGCTGCGAAACGGTAGCCAGTACTCTTGCAATGCGGCCTTTGGCTTCAAGATCAGGCAAAAGCTGCTTTATACAACCTACCCGATAAATGCCTTCTCCCCAGGCCGAAGAATTATATATGCGGACTGTGCTGCCGGAAACGTTTGAGCCATCGGGAAAGGAAATCCACTTAAGTTCGTCAACAGGGATGGAGACTTCAACCCAAAACAGGTCTGTGCCGACCAGGGTTGCAAGCGGGGTTCCCGGCGATACATAGGAACCCTGTTCCACTTTTCGTTCCTGCACAATTGCATGGAATGGCGCCACTATTGCAGTACGTTCCAAATCGAGTTGTGCTTTTTCCAGAGCAGCCTGGGCAATTTCTACGGCGGCCTGTTTTATGGCAAGTTGAGGTTGGCGTAACAACAGATCGGTATCCTCTTCAGCGATATCGTCAAGCAGCAGTTCGTATTCGCTGCGCGCCACAGATTGCTGCCCCATCTCAAGACGCATCTCCGACTGTACCCGGGTCAGGTTTCCTATTTGCTGTTTTACAACAAGTTCATAATCCTTGGGGTCAATCTGCAGTATTTTTTGACCGGGGATGAAACGTCCACCCGGAATAAAATTCGGTGCAGTCTCAATAATTTGTCCGTTTACCCGTGCAGCAAGCTGGATTTTAGTTTCCGGTATTACCGTGCCCATAGCACGCACAATGATTTGTTGTCTCACGATTTCTATATTCAGCGTTTTTACTAAAACTGCTTCGGGGGTGCGTGGACGACGATGGGTAACGGGTGGATTGGTTATCCAACGATAGGATAGTGCGCCGCTTCCACCTATTACGGCAAGGGCAATGCACAACCGAAAAAGACGTCCCAGCCATTTTCCCAGGAAGGAGGGGCGTTTTTTCGGTACTTCCTTCCCCGTGTGTTCCTCAGATGTTTTCATTATTTGTCGTCCTTTGATCGGTGTATTTCCTCTTCCATCCATCCGCCTCCCAACGCTGTATATAGTTGAATGCGGTACTCCAGCCGGATTTGTTTGGCTTTCAATACTTTGCGTTCTACTGTTTGCAATTGTGTTAATGCTGTAAGCACGGGGAGATAATCAATGATGCCGTTTTTATAACGTTGCAGTGCCTGTTCATGTGTGGCCTGTGCTGTATTATATTCGCGTTCGAGAGCATCAACATATTCCTGTTGCTTTGTTTCGCGCATCATAGCGCTTTCCACTTCCTTAACGCTGTCGAGTACTTTCTGTCGATATACAGCCAATCGTTCTTTCACAATCGCCTGTGTACGCCTTACTTCGGCTTTGCGGCGTCCTGCATCAAAAACCGGTCCCGTAATGCCGGCAGCAAGCGATGCCATCCAGTTGTCAAAGAGGAGTGCCCACTCCTCCGAGCCATAACTGGCTGAAGCGTTCAAGCGTAATGCCGGCAGACGATCTGCTTTTGCTGCGCTTACACGCCAGTCTGCCGCGTGCAGCTGCAAGCCTGCCGAACGGATATCCGGGCGGCGTGCCAACAGGTCGGCTGGCAAACCGGGTTCAGGAAGGAAACCGATTTCAGGCAGTGTGTCCCCGGTTATTTGAACCTCATCCCTCGGCGCCCTTCCAAGCAATACTGCAAGTTCGTATTGCGTTATTTGCAGTGATTCTTCAAGAGCGGGCA
>JAGLCZ010000716.1 GCA_023145975.1 Candidatus Hydrogenedentota bacterium
GCAGGCGATGGCACGGGAAACAAAGGGAAAGAACTCTTCCGTCATCCCATAGAAATTAAACAATAATTTGGTTCTATTCAATTACCAGTACGTTGTGTATATGCAGGTCATCGATCGTTGCGGTGAGTTGTCCCGTGTGCCAGGTCCAGTCCACGCCGACTTTATCCGGTGCCATATAACAGCGTTTAGGTCGTTTGGGTTGCGGCAGGGTAACCGTAAAAGAACCGGTGCCCGGTACATTTTCAACCATATGGCGGTTGGGGGACAGATATCCGGACACGCCCCGGTTGATAAAGTGGATCAGGAGTCGTTCCTCCTGTTGCCGCACCGCCATTTCAATATGCCACGGACCTTGTACATGTGCCAGTTGGGAGGGGTTCATATCCAGTATCCTGTCGCCAATGAAACGGCGTAACAGAGGATAGCGTGTCTGGTAATAGTTGCGGAAGATGGGACCGTGAATGGCGAGTACCCGTCCCAGTCCCTGCACGTGCAGGGTTGCCGCGGCAAAATCCCGCTGGTTGCGTTCGGGGTCCTGCTGATACAGCACGGGAACAAGCGCATTTGCCCCTTTGAGCAGGGTCGGCTGGTAAAGCCCGGACACCGTAACAGCGCCGTTTCCTGCAGGTAACCAGCCGCCATGGGCTTCCCGGTCATCTTTGCTGACCCCGGCAAGTTCACTGTATTGCCCGGCAACATGTATACCGCTCAGCAGGAGACGCCCCCCCTGTTTGATATAGCCGTGGAGCGCCTCCTTTACCGTATCGGGCACATGTTCCGCTTCGGGGATCACGACCATAGGGTAGTCATTCATGCGGCGCAGCAAGGCGGCTTCATTAAGAATATCCACACTATAGCCATTTTCCAGAAAGGCGAACATCGCTCCTTCTACCGCCTGATTCGCGGTGCCGAAATTAAACAGGGGTTCGTTGTAACGGTAATAGGATGATTCACTGTGCAGTATGGCAACTTGCGGCAGAGACTGCGTTTTATGGCTGTATGTTTGGCGTGCCCGGCAGAACTGTGCCACTTCTGCGAAGATGTCCTGATGCCATTCTGTAAGTCGTCCTGTGCGCTGCGGTTGATCGTAGATGAATACTGCGCCGCCTTGCGCAAGTACGGTGGATACTTCCTGGCAGAGATGCACGGCGGGTTTCGTGGTCCAGCTGCCGTCCCCTGTTTTCAAAAAACTCCATGCCATCAGATCCCAGGGTATTCCGCGACTCGAAATGAACCGTGCTTCCGCCATGGCACGTTCTGAGCCGAAAGAAGGATTGAAATCACCGCTTAGATAATCGATGGGGGCGGCAGGTTCTTCGGGTTGGCGCACACTGTACATCCAGTTACTGGTTACCATGCACGTGGGTTTGAGAGCGTGTACCGCTTCGGTATAGCGGGTAACATGTTCCGTAAACAGGTCGCGTTGAAAAGCAAGCCATTCGTGCCAATGGGGGTCGCTGCGTTTCAGAGGCACTTCGGTAATGCCGGTACGTTCTGTAAACGCCGCTTTAATCGTATTGCTCCAGTCGGGATGGCTTGCCCAGTTCTCGCCGTCTATCCACATGCCGTCAATATCGTATTCGCGCACCACTTCGAGCAGTTGCGGGATAAGAAGTTCTTCGGCATACCCGCTGAGGCGGCTGGTATTATTTTTGTCGGGGTTGCCGTGTTCATCGATACGCGCCCATTCGGGATGCAGCTCAATAGCGCGGCTGTCCCACACGCCGGAATAATGGATCGAAAGAGGGATGCCCAGGTCACGGGTAACTTCCCGCCAGATTTTCAGGGCATCATTGACGATACCCGGTGAAGGGGAGCCTACTTTGGTGGGATATCCTGTATACCCCACATGACCTTTGCAGTCGTACTGCACAAAATCAGGCATCACCTTTTCGAGCATAGCGCGTATATGTTCATAGGTGGTATCCTGACCCAGCTGCGTATCCGATACGCCGGGATGTAAATCGTAGTGCAGTCCGAAAAAGGCATCATCATGCCAGTTTTCAACGCCTGCAGCCGTGCCGCCTGCGATCA
>JAGLCZ010000717.1 GCA_023145975.1 Candidatus Hydrogenedentota bacterium
CTTCGGTAGTTTCTCCTTCACCCTCCTGCACGGGTGCCGCATCTTTAATAACCGGTGCCATAGGGTCAGTTTGACGCGGTGCATGACCGTAGGCGTCATTCATATCAAATGAGGTCAAAATAACAGGGACGACAGCGTCATCACCTGCAATACGCTTGAATGATAATCTGATCAATTCCGCATTACCAGCCGCCTTCGTAGCATCTGTTCCAGTTACAGCAACGACCAAAGAACCATAGTCGTTCGTTTCACCTGAAATCTCATGGCTTACAGACAAAAGTGTATCGCCTTGTATGGCACCTCCCCGTGCTGCTTCCACAAATTCAACTTCTTTTGCAGGGTAGGCCGCCGTCAGGGAAAAGGCCGCCAAAGGTGCTGCACCACTAATATTTACAACTACGTCCACGGTTTCATCTACAGTCACAACGGGTTTTTCTGCCCATACTACCGATTGCAGCTCCGCCTTTTTCCCACACGCAACGGCAGCAGCAAAAGATTCCAATACCAAGTCCGCACTTTTGGTGGTAGCGGAAGGATTAATGTTCATCCCCTGCACAAAACGATGAATAAGTGTAGAATCCTGGGTCGTAACCCGATCATCCAAATTTATATCCCAGGAATAGAGATAACATTCATTAATGACTGCCCAGCTTTGGTGCGCAACAAAATCGAGGATATATTGGGAATCAGCATCGTTAATAATGCCATCCATATTCACGTCACCATGCAGACATCCGCCACCCGTGCAATAGGTCCCATCTTCAAGCTCAATTTCAAGTGCAGGATCAAAGGGATTATTATAAAGGAGTACCCCATCGCCTGTAACCGCATCGTCAACCAGGTGAAGTGGTCCACATGCCTCTTCAATGGCAAATTTCGGATTCAGATAAATATTAAATAACTCACCGGCACCATAAAGGGGGCGTTCCTCGGTATCTGCCCCTGCAATACGTACTTGATGATCTCCAATATTTTCGGCGGCGAGACCTTCTCTAACATTGGATGAATGCATCATGCCTGCTGTAATACCTGTCAATTCCACGGTGTATGGGGAAGCATTAAGCAGTTCCGATGTAACTTCAGCAATGATCTGCATACCCGTGGTATCCACATCATAGGCGCAGCGGCTTGCCACTGGAATACGTAACAGCGGCACACCATCCCCTTCGTGTTCCCACAAATACATGTCACCATTATTGTAGTATACATCTGGAAAGAAAAGCGTCAGCCATTGCCCTTTGACCGGCGGATTACTTGCTGCAGACAGTACGCTGGGACGCTCTGCACCGCTAATGGCTTGTATCCGGTAAATATAGAAACTACCCTTAGCAACCGTTCCATCAATGAATTCCGTATCTGTAATGAGGTCATCACCACACGTTAACGTTGGCACATCTTCAACCCATTCAACAACAGGAAGACCATTTAACTTGACGGGATCCTCCAGTGGATCACCCCCCTCTGTTACCCGAGTACGGTACACATTATAACCCTTCAGGTTAAACTCCGGATTGGGAGACCAGTCAACATACACATTCTCAGGACTGCTTATTGCATGGGGTGCAGCGGGTGTAGTCACGCCGCGAGGCGTAAGCGCAACATCAAGTACCTCTCCCGCAAATACCGATGTACCTGAGGATCCATTAAATTCCCGCCCACGATATCCCTGCATGAAAACTCCCACTTCATAGGGACCCGCATTCGGCAAACCTGTGAAGGCAGCCACCCCATCAACATCTGTAACGGCAACACCCAGACCATCAATCTTACCTGCATCGGCAGCAATTTCGACCTCAACCCCTTCGAGGGGATACCCGCAAATCTCGTTCGTAACCTTGATCTGAACCGCAAATTCTTCCTGTGCAAACGTAAAATCATTCACTACAAACATTACCGCAGAAAACACGATTATCGCAAGCAATACGGTTCTCCGCAATATAATCTTTCTTTCTTTCCCAATCATAGTAATATTCCTTTTCGTTATCGCCCAACACACCAGTATGTTCCTCTCACCCAAAGTAACATACCCAGTATATCCCAATCCTGCGCAACCTATTTACCGTCTTTTCTTCACCATAGAGCTCATGGCAAGCAAAACGAACATGCTTAACCCTATAAGTAACCAATCCCCCAGAAGTTTTTTAACTGTCCCGGCGGGGTCATTCTTATTTTTACGACAACAACCACCCGCATCAATTTCATTTCCAAGAGTCGTATTCAACTCATCTTCGGTTAAAAACCCGTCGCTATCCAAATCAAGTGCCTCAAACTGCGCCTGCGTCAATGTAGCATCCGTTACCTGCGCCTCTACCAGGTCCAGTTTTCCGTCTTCATTTGTATCGGCGGCAGTAAACTGATCAAGAATCGCCTGTGCGACCTGGGTCAAGGGCACTTCGCCTTCGGTGGCTTC
>JAGLCZ010000718.1 GCA_023145975.1 Candidatus Hydrogenedentota bacterium
CGCAAGCAATTCGTGCGGCTTCACAAAAAAGGATATGACCTGATGATGATAACCGATCGTCACAACATTTGACTGCCGGAGCAATAATAAAAAAAATCTGAAGGTGAATTTATACTTCATCCACCGGCTCTATTATCAGGCAAAAAATATTATGTTTGAATTCCACCTTTTATAGATAGTCACATGAGACAACCCTATTAAAAATCAAGATATATCCTGCATGTAAATAGAATAATCTTGCAGTACCTCTCTGTCCTTTCGTACACTACAAGCAGAGGCATCTCGTTTTTACACCTATATTTTCGTCACGGATTAACAAGGATATTCACATGATTATTACACGACTTTCTATAATTCGAAATACAACAGCAATTCTCTTTGCCTATCTAATCTGTTTCTTCAGTATTCCCGTGCTGGCTGATACCGCACTTTCAGATTCTATCAAAAGTGCCGTCGCCAAAGTAAATCCATCTCTGGTACGCATTCATGTTGTGGAAGCCTATTATCGCGAAGGCCGGGAGATGAAATACGAAGCATCCGGCAGCGGGGTCGTCATTAGTCCTGCAGGTCATATCATCACCAATCATCATGTAGCAGGTCATGCAAAACAAATCAAATGCGTATTTGCAGACAAATCAGAATATGAGGCTGAACTGGTAGGCACCGACCCGCTAACCGATATTGCAGTACTTCTATTGAAAAACAATAAGAATATCTCTTTTCCCACCGTTACTTGGGGGGACTCTTCTTTACTCCAAAAGGCAGACCATGTCCTTGCTATGGGAAGCCCTTTGGCATTATCCCAATCGGTTACCTTGGGAATTATCAGTAACACAGAAATGATCATGCCTGAATGGATGAATCGCTACGGTGGTCTCACTATGGACGGGGAAGATGTCGGGGCACTGGTACGCTGGGTTGCCCATGATGCTCAAATTTTCGGCGGCAATTCCGGGGGACCACTTATAAATCTGAACGGTGAAATCATAGGCATCAATGAAATTAGTCTGGGACTTAGTGGGGCAATTCCGAGTAACCTGGCAAAAAGCGTGGCCACAGAACTGATAGAAACAGGAAGTGTCCGTCGCGCTTGGGTTGGCATCGACGTACAACCCCGTCTGAAATCTTCTGAAGAGCATACTGGTGCATTGATCAGCGGTACTATTGCAGGCTCTCCTGCAGAAAAAGCAACTATTAAATCCGGTGATTTACTACTATCTATTGCAAACACTCCTGTGGATATACAGTTTCCTGTGCAGTTGCCTGACCTGAATCTATTGATTTGTTCATTGCCCATCGGTGAAGAAGTACCATTTGTTATCAAGCGGGGCAGAGACACACATACCATTAAAGTAACCCCCATAGAACGTGAACCCTACGAACCCAAACAATTCGAACAACCGCAATGGGGAATTACAATACGCAACCTCTCATTTATGATGGCACGCGAAATGAAACGAAAAACTACGGATGGCGTACTAATAACTTCAGTACGATCCGGGGGACCTGCTGGCGATGCCCGCCCGCCCTTAAAAGAAAATGATGTCATTATCAGGGTAGGAGATGTCCCCGTAAAAAATATCAATGAATTTCTGAAAGTAACTAACGATATAACCAAAGAGAGTACGGATCCCATTCCTGTATTAACAACCTTTGAACGTAAGACAAACCGTCTATTGACAGTGGCCAAAGTAGGGATACGCGCCCTAAGTGATCCAGGTCTGGAAGTAAAAAAATCGTGGCTCCCCGTGGAATATCAGGTCATTACTCGCGATATTGCCAAGCTTCTTAGTGATTCTACCATGACCGGTTTTCGGATTACCCACGTGTATAAGAATAGTTTGGCAGCGGAAGCGGGGTTGTTAGTTGGTGACTTAATTCTGGCTGTTGATGATGAAAAAATGACTGCATCTTCCCCCGAACACCACGAAGAACTATCCGCGTATATCCGTCAGTATCCCATAGGTGAAACAGTCACATTAAAACTGTCTCGTAATGGAAAAGATCTGACACAATCTGTCAAACTGGCACAATCTCCAAAACTAGCGCGAGAAATGAAGAAATATCAAGATAAAATATTCGAATTCACAGTACGCAATATTACTTTTTTCGACCGGGCTTCTGAACGCTGGGAAGAAACGCAACAGGGAGTACTCGTAGAACAGGTAAAACCCGGTGGCTGGGCAGCTCTGGGCAGAATTTCGGTGGGCGATCTCATTATTTCTATTGATCAGGAAACGGTGAATACTGTGG
>JAGLCZ010000719.1 GCA_023145975.1 Candidatus Hydrogenedentota bacterium
CGTCGATGCGGGAAACCGGGATGACAGTGATGGGGAGAGACTTCAATTTTCATGGGATGACTGTGAATAAATTGCCATAGTCGTCATTACCGCGAATGCGTGAATCCAGAAGAGATCTCTAAGGATTTTGTTTAATACTAGATTCCCGTTTCCACGGAAATGACGGGGATGGGGTATGAGTATTGTACGATTGTGCCTAAAGCATTTCGTGGTGATTCCATTTTCGGATTACCCACGGACAATCCATAATCACGCCGGTTCTTTTTTCTTTGGAAAATCGCCGCCAAGGGAGGTCAAGACTCGCCATGACGGATTCCCACGGGCAACTCATACTCCCATCAGTTCTCATACAATGCTGCGTATTCCGAAGGTCAGCGTCACTCTTGGTTACAGAACACTTGCCGAAGTCTTCAATCAGGATAGGGTTGCGTTTCGAGTTTGAACCTGCGGTTGCGACATATAAATTCATTGCCTTACTGCTCGCTTCATTTTGTGCTATACTGACTTGTATCATTGTGCATTAGCCAATAACACTACTTGAAAGAATTTTTCATGCTGAATTTAAAAACTTCCGAGATGAGCCTTACTGTTTCTGTTCTTCGCGAGAGTGCCGGACTGGCACATTGTATTCAGCAGGATATGATGATGATGGATATGACAAAAAGTGATTTGTCTCCGGTAACGGTTGCCGATTTTGCCATTCAGGCATTGGTAGCATATAGACTGCGTACGCTATTTCCCGATGCGGTACTTGTGGGAGAAGAAAGTGCCGATCGGCTGCGTGCCCCGGAAAATACCGTTATGCTCAATACCATTGTCAGGTATGTGAAAGAAATACTTCCCCATGCCGATTGCGATAACGTATGCACGTGGATTGATATGGGTGCCGCTACTGCCGGTGAAAGATTTTGGACACTCGATCCGATTGACGGCACCAAAGGGTACCGCCGGGGCGATCAGTATGCTGTGGCATTAGCACTGCTTGACAAAGGCCGTGTTCTGTTGGGTGGTCTTGCTTGTCCCGGTCTTGACATTGATTGCACTCCCGCTTCCGGCAGCTGCGGTGTACTGGCGATTGCGCAGCATGACTGTGGTGCGTGGTGTGCGCCCCTGGATGATCCTGCTGCGCCTTATTCGCAAATGCGAAGCTCGGAGTGTGCAGTACCTGCTGAAGCACATTTACTTCGTTCTTTCGAGTCGGGACATACCAACGTATCACAAATTGAAGGTATTGCCGATTTTCTGAATATCCCCGGGGATAATATGGTGCGTATGGACAGCCAGGCAAAATATGCGGCGTTGGCAGCAGGTCGCGGAGAACTTCTATTTCGTCTGTTATCTCCTTCCCGTCCCGATTATCAGGAGTGTATTTGGGATCATGCGGCAGGCGCAATCCTCCTGGAAGAGGCGGGTGGGCGTGTGACGGATTTGAACGGACTTCCCTTTGATTTTACGACGGGGCGTAAGTTGACGGGGAATGTTGGACTTTTCGCTTCGAACGGTTTATTGCATGAGGCAGGTCTTAAGGCAATTAAACAGGCTACTGCCTGACCGTGCTGAAAAGTTTCTGAAATTTCACTGCTGATATGTTCGGCAGGGGCTAAGGTCT
>JAGLCZ010000072.1 GCA_023145975.1 Candidatus Hydrogenedentota bacterium
GCAACATTCTCCGTACCGAGGTTATCATAGTATCCCCCTTCACCGGGATTTTCGTAATCGGTAATCATGCGCAAAAGTTCTCCTCGTTCCCCGGGAGAGGCTGCTAATGCACGTTCCAGTTGACGTTTAAGCCACCCCAATCCAATGAAATCGTGATCGAGATTGAAATACCCATCGTTACGCACACCAAAAAGGGCATTGCTTTCTTCACCCAAACATCCTGCTTCTTCACGAAGCTGCACCATCTCCCCCGTTTCTTCAAGTGTGTCAAACGAAGATATTGCCTGCTTAAGAGAAATAGCATTGTAGTTATCAAATAGATGTGTCACCAGCGTTTCAATCCGCATTTGCAAGTCGAGCTGCTGCCGTACAGAACACTGTATATACTTATCCAACGCCGCCTTTTGCATATACAGTCGCCACAACCAGTTTTTCTGCATGTACCGAGAATCCATCTTCTCCCCCGCTTCTTGTACAAGCTGGTAATAACGGTTAATTCCTGCTTTTTCAGCAAGGGGTATTCCTGGTAATTCTTCTATGTTTTTTTCCAGTTGAAGGATGGCCTTTGCCATAGGTTTCGCCGCCTCAGGACCGAAGTATGCGCGGCAATATTCATCAAGCAATGCTTCCACTGTCATGCGCGGTGACCAAAGCAAGCGCTGCCACATCCATTGGTTGTAGTGATCATGATGACCGCTGGAGTGTGTGATATCACCTATACCATAGTGCATGAGATCGTTAAACACACGGTGATAATAGCGTGGCCATGCAAAAAATGTCAGGCGATTATAGACCATGGTAAGTATTTGATCCGGCCGACGCTCATAGATATCATGGCTCCAGTGTGGGGGAAGATCGCCATTGCGGTCCGCACGGGGATACATCTGGATATAGGCATGCTGCGCATATTTCCAATGGGTAATTTCGCTGTAGTACACCAATACCTGCTGTGGTGGAAGCTGATGTAAGATTTCCTTCGGATATAATGCGTAAGGACCAAAACCAGGATAGCGAAACAAATCCATACGGTGGGTTTGCCGATGACCGGGTTGCCAGCTTGTGGCATCCGAACCGGGTCCGTATCCCCATGCCCATAACCAATCCCGTGGTTTTTCCTGTAAATACTTAAAAATTGCATTATCATCATCGTTATCAAATTTTTGGTTTGTGAAATAAATACGTGTCTCAGGATGATGGCGATGAATGATACCTGCCATCTCTTCAACCAGATGAATGAAGGTTTCGCCGTAGGGATTGCAACTATCGCATTCGCACCCCCCTCCATCACCCCCATAAAACTCTACCAGGTCAAAGGAAGGGCTATCCTTAAATTCCATTTCGCACTTCTGAAGCATATAGGTACGTGCTTCCGGAATTGATAGGCATACATATCCCAATCGACCAATTGACTCAGAGGCCTGCCATTCCGGATGCTTGGGATCATCACCTGTATTCGCCCCAAAACCTACCTGTGTCATAAGTCCATAGGATTTGATAAAATCATAGGTTGGACCAGCATGTGTACTGAAAATATTAGCTCCTGCAAGAGCATAGTCCAGAATGACTCGTTGCGTTTCTTCTGCTGTCCAATCCCGTACCTGAGAAATTGTTTTGGCAACGCTGCTTTGTCCATATTGCGTGCCGCGAATCTCGAAGGCGGGTGCACTTCGAATATGAATTTCCTCTGGTAATAATACCGTTTTATCCTCGAAAATAATTTGGCGAAGTAATTCGCCCACAACATAGAGGCATCCCCGGTCATCCACACCAGCGGCAAGAAGAGTTACGTTCTTCGTACCGGGTAGTATTTTCAGTAAAAAGCCTTCAGGCCCTGGCGAGAGATCAGAAAATGGGGCTATTCGGTATTTATCAAATACGGACGTGATACCAGTATGATGTGCAGGTATTCCAAGCAATATAATGAACTCATTTGTACCAGCACTTGTAGGATTATCTTCACTCTCGATACGGGTCATAATACCATTTGCTTCGCTCAAACGATCTGCTAATAATACAGCTGCTTTCTTTTCCACACTATTGGCATTCGTTCCAATTCGGATTATAGAAGCACCGAACGAATCCGCATAGGAACTGGATAACAGAAAAAAAAGCGCGGCAAGGAGGATACTTATGTGAGCCCTCATATATATACCAGGAGATGCCTGAAAGTAAGAAAATGGTAATAATCGCACAATAACATTCCTCTTAGGGTACTGGACTGTATTCACATACTGAAAGTATAAACTTATAGATAAATAATGCCTTAGCTTAAAAGGAAGTATACAGGTTTAATCTCAGAAAATCGAATCTGTTGACAGGCGGAATAAGCTGGAAAACAGCAAAAACATAGACAGGGAATGGAATATGAAACCTATCGTGATCCTGTAGAAATTGAGCAAGCACTTGCACACAAATATGATAATATTATTAGGGGCATTTTTATTACAACAACACAACTGGTGCAACACAGAGAAAATGATGACTGCCCTTCCCAAAAAAACACAATGGATGGAAAAAAACAAGAAGAAAACTACCTTGAACCTGATTACAACGTGTACAATGACCTCCCCATAAAATGAGGAGACTGGTCGGCTAATGAAAGCATTACTATTTGATACAAAACTACACCTTGAGGATATACCTATACCTGTTCCAGCAACAGGAGAAGCACTGGTTCGTGTATCAACAGCAGGAATTTGTAATACCGATATCGAAATTTGCCGGGGATATATGAACTATTCCGGTATTCTTGGGCATGAATTTGTTGGCGTGGTTGAAGAAGCGTCCAATAGTTACATGGTCGGAAAGCGGGTGGTAGGCGAAATTAATTGTGTGTGTGAACAATGCCGTTATTGTAAAATGGAAATGCCAAATCATTGCCAGAACAGGAGTGTGCTTGGTATTTTAAATCGTCCCGGTGTCTTTGCAGAATACGTAACGCTTCCCGAAAAAAATCTTCATATTGTACCCGATGCCCTCAATGACGAGATGGCTGTCTTTACAGAGCCGTTAGCTGCAGCTTTTCGTATTACCGAACAGGTATCCCTTGCATCTGATGACCGTATATTTGTCTTGGGAGATGGAAAGCTTGGACAATTGATTTCCCAGACTTTATGGCTCTATTCCAAAAATATTATCTGCTTAGGAAAACATCAATGGAAGTTGGATATGCTTTCTTCCCTTGGAATTGACACGGCCATACAAAACTCAGAATTAGCAGGAAATGCAGATATTGTAGTAGATGCTACAGGAAGCAGTAATGGATTACACCAGGCATTATCATTGGTACGCCCTGAAGGGACGGTACTATTAAAAACGACTTGTGTTAATCCATTGAATATCGATTCAAAATCTACGGTGATCAATGAAGTTCGTATTCTGGGTTCCAGGTGCGGTCCATTTCGTCCTGCACTGGAAGCACTTGCGTTGGGCACCGTGGAAACACGCCCCCTGGTTACGGAATCATATCCACTCGTGGATGCAATTCACGCTATGAGCCGTGCCGAGGCTCCAGGGGTTATGAAGGTTCTCCTGCACATATAAGTTCAAACTTCTTATTTAAGGCAAACTTGCGTCACCAGCAGTACTACAGGTAAAGTAGAAAGCAAGAATCATGGAAATATGCGTGACCACAGACTTCTTTTTGGAACAGCTTAAAGAAAAAGTGTCCCAAAAGGAAAAGAAGCGATTGAGAGTAATGCTTTCAATTGAAGAAACACTGTGGGCACAAGGATTTTCACGGATAGCGGGAACGGATGAAGCAGGACGCGGTCCCCTGGCGGGTCCCCTCGTTGCCGCCGCTGCCGTATTGAAGTTTCCCATACCGGGTCTGAATGATTCCAAAAAGTTATCTGAAGCACGAAGAGAAGTACTGTACGAGCAAATTCTTGCTGAGGGACACGCTATCGGTGTTGCAATAAAATCTGCAAATGATATCGACCAACATGGAATCCAACATTCCAATATGTCAGCCATGCTCGAGGCCGTTAATATACTACCAGAACCGCCTGATTTTATTTTGGTAGATGGATACAATCTTATTGGATTATCCCAACCAGTCATGCGTGTTATAAAAGGAGATGCGCGTTCCTTAAATATTGCTGCTGCCAGCATTGTGGCAAAGGTTACACACGATCGCTTACTGTTGAAAATAGATGAGTGCTATCCTGGATATGGATTTACGCGCAACAAAGGATATGGTACCCGCGAACATTTAGAAGCCATTAAAACATTGGGACCGTGTCCTGAACACCGTATGAGCTTTGCGCCGCTGGCGAAAAAAAAGATACATCGTCCCTATTGAAATCTGGAACATAATAAATGCCTATATGCAACTATAAAGTAATTACAATAGCACTTATACTGATAACTCTTTCCGGTTGTGCGACAGTATCCTACCTGACAGGCGGAGAATCCTATTGGGCAAAACCTGCTCCTGTAAGCAAACAGGCCAAGGCGTATTCCCTGCATCTAAGTGGAATCATTCATAAGCAACGTGGCGATCTTGACCAGGCCACAGCCGCTTGGAATGAGCTGATTGAAATTGATGAACATGCGCTTGCACCTTATATACATCTGATAAATATTCAAGTTCGGCAGGGCAACAACGCAAAGGCATTGACTCTGTGCCAGCAGGCATTACAATATTTTCCTGACAGAGCAGAACTCTGGATTGTATATGGTGAGCTCAGTCACCGCCAAGGTGCTGTTGAAACAGCAATTACAGCATTCATGAAAGCCATCGAACTCAGACCAGATGATTTGACAGGCTATGGTGCGCTTGTGGAACTTCAGGAAAGTACAAATGATTTAGTCGCAACCATAGATATCTATGAACACCTTATCCGGCGAAGCCCGAAAAGTGCTGCACTTTACTACCAATTAGGTATCAATCTTGCACAGATAAACGATACTGAATATGCCCGAAAAAACTTTGAGAAAGTACTCGAACTGGAACCACGAATTACGCGAGCACGTTATTTTCTTGCCCTGACTTTATTTGAATCTGGATCCTATGAAAATTGTGCAGCAGAATTAAAACGCTATCTCAAAGATCGCCCCCATGACACTAGTGCCCTTGAATATCGCGCAGCGGCATTGGCGCGTATCGGTAGGCTTGATGAAGCACGCTATTCCCTCGAGCTAATAATGGCAGGTAAAGAAGCTACAAAAAAACATGCTTTGCAATATGCATGGATTCTACTGGAAACCGGTCAAATAGAAAAAGCGCAGCAATTTTCATTAGAAGCGGAAGCCTATCTTTTTGCAGATATTATTTTTGCCTTCAATCTTCTCGCTACCGTCCCGGCAAAGGATCGCCCGGCAATCCCATTTGATGACACTTTTTCTCTGGATAGTGTGGAAATGGAAAGTGACATGTTCATTGCTTCGGTAATGCGTGCTTTCGGAAACGAACTTTCTGGACGAAAAACCCTTGCAATACTTTCTGTTCTTGATAAAGTTGTCGTTTTTTCCCCGGCACTATCACTATTTCGCGCTCATATATTGATTCACCTTGGTCAATATGAAGAAGCCATAGCAGTATTGAACCTTATCCTCAAAAATGACAGCACTTCGAAATATGCCCACTATCACAGTGCCATTGCCTACGAAAAACTTGGCAATCTGTCCCAAACGGAGTACCACCTTCGTGCCTATCTTGATATAGAGCCGAATGACCCCAATGTATTGAATTTTTTGGGATACTTCTACGCAGACCATGCAATACATCTGAACGATGCAAAAAAATTACTAAACCGTGCTTTGGAGCAAGAACCAGATAATCCTTTTTTTCTTGACAGTCTTGGGTGGCTTTACTTTCGGCAGGGAAAAGCAAAAAAGGCCATAAAACTTATTCGTCGTGCCATATACAATATGGAATCTGATGATGCCTTATTGCGGGGTCATCTGGGCGATGTCTATTTTTTTCAAGGAAACATAACCCATGCAATTTCAGAATGGCAACGGGCAGTACGCCTTGACCCATCATTGGAAGATGTACGTACAAAACTAAACGAACATGCTCCAGCCGGTAAGAAGGAATAAACCAGTTTATTCAACTATCTTCTTTTTTTTCGTCGGGTACAATCTTCCCCCGCAATGTAGACAATTGCTCTGCAAGAGATGTGTTTAAAAGTGCATTCTCGCCCTTCTTTGAGGAAGATTTATGCAATTTCGGTATGTTCAAGGAATCTTTCCCTCTACGCCGCTGTGGACGATTACTTCCTTGGAATCCACCAGAATTCCGCGATTGACGATCACGTCCCCGATCACTTCGTCGTCCTCCCTCCCGCTCTGTGCCCTCACTGCGCGGATCAGATCGACGAAAATCAGGATGGGTTAGAGGAAGTTTTACCGCTCCTTTGATAGACAACGATATTTTTTGCGTTTCTTTTTCCACATTGAGAACCACGATTTTAGTTACATCACCCACCAGCAATGCCTGCTTGGGATCATTAAGCACTGTCCTGCCTAACTCAGATCGATGTACAAGCCCTTCCTGTGCCAATCCTATGTTTACAAAAGCACCAAAATCTGTAACATTGGTAATAATTCCTTCAATGACCATACCTGACTGTAAGTCATCAATGCTTTCCAGAGTAAGGAACTGCGCCGGCGGCCTGAAATGCCGCCGTGGGTCGTGACCTACACGTCCTAATTCGTAGCAAATATCTTCCAGTGTTAGTAGACCCGTTATTTCCGTAGCAAACTCATTCATAGGAACTTCTTTGATGCGTTCCGGCGACGCCAACAACTCGTCAAGGGATATACTGAGAGATTCAGCAATACGTTCAATTACGGGGTAGGCATCAGGGTGAATGGAAGAAGCATCCAGCTTATTTTCCCCGTTCATAATACGAAGAAAACCAGCACATTGCAAATAGGTTTTCTCTCCTACACCAGACACATCAAGCAGCTGTGTTCTATTGGTAAATCCTTGTCGTTTATCACGTTCTTCAATAATCGCCTGAGCTACCCCTGCCTGCAGCCCACTTACATAACGCAACAAAGATACAGGCGCAGTGTTCACATCCACGCCCACACGATTAACCACTGATTCCAAAGTTCGCGCAATACCGGCCTGCAATCGTTTTCGATTTACTCCTACTGCAGAACGTCCTCCAGCAAGATAAACCGGATCTACTTTAACCAGCTCCCACAACGGATCTCTCAACCTGCGTGCAAGTGATACTGCTGCCTGTACTGCTTCATCCATATCAGGTAATTCTTCGGCAGCCAATGCTGAATGTACATATGCAAGCAAACCAATATCCTGCACCAGTGTAACGAAAACATTGCGTTCACCGTTGGCACGCAACGCTACCTGCACACTATGCAAAAGATCGCGCCCCCCAGGTCCACTTCCCACAGCAATACCCACAG
>JAGLCZ010000720.1 GCA_023145975.1 Candidatus Hydrogenedentota bacterium
TTTTTTGACCCAAATCATTTTAAGCATATCAACGCGTCTTCCTGTCTACATTTCGATGGGATTCAGCGAAGGTTAAACAGCACCGAACCCTTTGATCCTGAGGGGTTAGTCTGCACCAAAACGGGGTCAATTGTCAAGGCCGTTTTTAAGTTGTTGACTCATAAGTTTTTTCGCTTCCTCCCAGAGTATATCTAACTCATCCGGCGTGCAACCTGCCAGCGATATTCCCTGGTTTTCAGCGTTGATTTTTACCAGTTTCAGGCGGTATTCGAAACGTTCTGTTGCCTTCTTCAGGCATGTTTCCGGATCGGTGTTCAGAAACCGTGCAGCACTGATGGCGGCAAAGAGTAGATCACCCAATTCTGATTGTGCATGAATGGGGTCCCCTTGTTCCAGTGCATCACGTAATTCCGTTAGTTCTTCCTCGATTTTATCCAATACCCCTGTGATTTCCTGCCAGTCAAAACCAAGGTGTGATGCCTCACGTTGTACCTGCATGGCGTAGGGAAACGGATGTGCAGAGCCGGGGATTTTATTATGCATATTTTCCTCACTATTGTAGGGTGTGTTTTGTGAGTATAGCATAGTTTATTATCGCCTGCAGGAGCGGCGCTGCATATTCGGGATTATATGCCTCCTAAATCCCTATTTTGGACTTCAAATCCAATTATCGGGATTATCGGGATTCCACAACATAACGTGTAGTACGTCTGCAATGAGCGCAAAATGTTGGGTTTTTAGTTGTATTGGGCAATCGCTTCTGGTATACTGAAAGCACGTCCTATTTTAGCTCGGTCACATGCAATTTTTTGAGGTAAAAGGTATGGCAAAAAAAGAATATGGTGCCAGTTCTATTCAGGTGCTTGAAGGTCTGCAGGCGGTGCGGAAACGCCCCGCTATGTACATCGGTGACACAGGAATGCGCGGTCTGCATCACTTGGTCTATGAAGTGGTGGACAACAGCATTGATGAAGCCCTTGCGGGGCATTGTTCACAAATTAATGTTAAGGTACATATTGACAACAGTGTATCTGTAGAAGATAATGGGCGTGGTATTCCTGTTGATTTGCATGGTGACCCCAAATATCGCAAGAAAACAGCCCTTGAGGTTGTGTTAACTATTTTGCACGCTGGTGGGAAATTTGATAATTCCAGCTATAAAGTCTCTGGTGGTCTGCATGGTGTCGGTGTTTCCTGTGTAAATGCACTGTCGAAGTGGCTTGAAGTGGAAGTGAAACGGGATGGTTTTGCCCATTTTATGACTTTTGAGCGGGGTAAGGCAAAGGGACCTATTGAAAAACGGGGGCGAACCAAAGCCAGTGGTACCCGTATTACCTTTCTTCCGGATTCTGATATTTTTGAAGAATCCGTCTATAGTTCCGAAATTTTGTTGACACGTTTGCGTGAACTTGCCTTTTTGAACAAAGGCATCAAGATCGTGTTTGAGGATGAGCGTACCGAAGACGAACCTCTGATTATGCAGTATAAGGGGGGGATTGTTGAGTACGTTAAGTATTTGAATCGCAATAAAGAGACACTGCATCGTTCGCCCATTTACATGGAACGTGCACGCGATGAGGTCGAGGTCGAGGTTGCGTTACAATATACGAGCGTGTATAGCGAAATGCTGTCCAGTTTTGCAAACAATATCAATACCCATGAGGGAGGAACCCACCTCAGTGGTTTTCGCGCTGCATTGACAAAAAGTCTGAATGAGTATGCGCGCAAGAACAAGATGTTCAAAAAGACAAATGCTTCGATTTCCGGGGATGACGCACGTGAGGGGCTTACAGCAATTATCTCTGTGCGATTACACGATCCTCAGTTTGAGGGACAAACCAAGATGAAGCTGGGAAACCGTGATGTACAAGGCACGGTGAGTTCTCTGGTATATGAAGGGCTGCAGCAGTTTTTTGAAGAGAACCCAAGTATTGCCAACCGTATTATTAACAAGACAATTGATGCGGCACGGGCGCGTGAAGCGGCACGCAAGGCACGCGAACTTACCCGCCGCAAGGGTGTACTGGATAGTTTGGGTCAGGCTGCCAAGCTGGCTGATTGTTCCGAACGTGATCCTGCACGGTGCGAGATATTTATTGTTGAGGGTGACAGTGCAGGCGGTTCCGCCAAGCAGGGGCGTGACAGACGTTTTCAGGCGATCCTTCCTTTACGCGGCAAGGTGTTGAATGTTGAAAAAGCGCGTGAAGATAAGATGTTGAACAACAAAGAAATCCGCTCATTGATTCGCTCTCTTGGCGTAGGTTTCGGCAAAAATGATTTCGACCTCAGCAAGCTGCGTTATCACAAAGTAATTATTATGACCGATGCGGACGTGGACGGTGCGCATATTCGCACGCTGCTCCTGACTTTCTTTTTTCGCCAGATGCCGGAACTTATTCGGCACGGTCATTTGTATATTGCCCAACCGCCGCTGTATCAAATCCGAAAAGGAAAGAAATCGCGGTACGTTAATACGGAACAGGAGTACGAAGACTTTATTTTTGAGATGGCGCTGGATTTGCTGCAGGTCATTCCAGAGGGTAAACGCAAAGGAAAACCCATAGAAACCAAAGAGCTGCTGCGCGCAATTCGTACCGCTCAGGAACGGGAACGTATGATAAATCGTTCCCAACGTGTTTATGGTGTTGGACGGGAGTCGCTGTTTCGCTGTCTTGAGTTACCCCGCGAAAAATACATTGATCCCAGCGTATTGAGTTCCAGCGAAATAGTGGCGCTTTTTGGTGATGAACAGGAAGTTATTAATACGCTGGAAGTGCAGAGCGAAATAGAAGAGACTGGCGACGAAAATAGTAATGGAACTCCAAAACCTGTCGTGGTGCGACAAAAGGGACAGGTAGATTTGGCGTTCTTTAAAAGCCATGAATTTTCAGCATTGCTTTCGCATAACGAACCCCTGGCATCCGCAGGCAAGCCGCCTTATCTGGTCGTGGCCGCAAACAATGCCGATGAAGTTCTTCTTGAAACAGATAATTTGCTGCAGTTACGTGAGTATCTGATCGCAACTGGACGTAAGGGACTTTCGGTACAGCGCTATAAAGGGCTTGGTGAAATGAATGCCGACCAGTTGCTCGAAACTACCATGGACCCCAAAAACCGGGTGTTGCTGGCAGTTACGTCTGAAGACGAAGCTCTTGCAGACGACATGTTTACTACTTTGATGGGCGACTTGGTTGAACCGCGCAAACATTTCATAGAGAAGCATGCTGCGGAAGTACAAAACCTGGATATTTAGTGTCTTAATTGACAGGAAATAGCGATAAAAAACAAGGTGTATGTGATATTTATTCTTCAGCGTGCTGCGTTAAGGCGTGTGTGAAAGACGCTGCTTGGTATATCTTATAACGGCTTAGTGGATTGTGGATGACAATCGTATTAAAAGTATGCTGTTCGTGGTAGCGGAAAGTTACAGTACCATAGAAAGAAGTGGAGATACATGGACGTAAACGAACATATAAAACCTATTCCAATAGAGCAGGAACTGAAGACCTCCTTTCTTGACTATTCCATGAGCGTTATTGTCAGTCGTGCATTGCCCGATGTGCGTGACGGGTTGAAGCCGGTGCATCGCCGTATTCTTTATGCCATGCACGAACTTAGCCTTTCAAAGGGACGACCCTACCGTAAATGTGCAGCCATCGTTGGTGAAACCATGGGTAAATATCATCCCCACGGCGATTCGGCTATTTATGATACGTTGGTGCGTATGGCTCAGGAATGGAGCCTGCGTTATCCCCTGGTAGATGGGCAGGGGAACTTCGGATCGATTGACGGTGACAGTGCAGCGGCCATGCGGTATACAGAAGCGCGCATGGAGAGTATTACGTCATTGCTGCTCACTGATATCGAAAAGAAAACGGTAGATATGACGGAGAATTATGATGGGCGCGAAAAAGAACCCACCGTGCTTCCCTCTGCGATTCCCAACTTACTGGTAAACGGGTCTTATGGTATTGCCGTAGGTATGGCAACAAGCTGCCCCCCCCATAATTTGACGGAAGTATGTGATGCTGTTATACATCTGATTGATCACCCTGAAGCGACTCCCAGGGATTTGATGCATTTTGTTAAAGGACCTGATTTTCCGACGGGTGGTATCATTTGCGGATGTGCCGGTATACACCAGGCCTATGAGACTGGACGCGGTCGCGCCACCGTGCGTGCTAAAGTTGCTATTGAGGTACGTAAGGATGGCAGCGGCAAAGAAAGAATCATTGTTCAGGAAATTCCTTACCAGGTAAACAAAACCAGACTCATTGAAAATATTGCTGCCCTTGTTCATAGTAAGACTATTGATGGTATTACTGATTTGCGTGACGAATCCGATAAAGATGGTATGCGTGTTGTTATTGAAATCCGAAAAGGAGAAGAGCCTGAAGTTATACTGAACCAACTGTATAAACATACGCAGATGCAGGCAACAGCAAGTATTATCATGCTTGCTTTGGTCGATAATGCCCCCCGTGTATTAAATCTTCGGGAGATTATTTTCTACTTTATTCAGCATCGTTCCGAAATTATTGAACGTCGTACCCGTTTCGAATTGAATAAGGCCGAAGCCCGTGCCCATATTGTGGAAGGGTTGCTCAAGGCCATAGATAATATTGATGAAGTGATTGCGATTATTCGCAAGAGCGACGACACAGATACGGCTCGATACCGTTTAATGGAACGCTTTGAATTCAGCGAGGTGCAGGCCAATGCAATTCTTGCCATGCGTCTTCGTCGTCTTACAGGATTGGAGCGTTCCGAATTGGAGCGGGAATACCGGGAGTTGCTGAAAGAAATCGAGCGGTTACGCAGTATATTGTTCAGCGAAAAAACGATTCTTGTTGAAGTGCGTAAAGAGTTGGTTAAGGTACGGGAGACGTATGGGGATGAACGCCGCACTGAAATCCTTGATGAACTTGGTGAGTTTAGGATAGAGGACCTTATTGCAGATGAAAATATGGTCGTTACCGTTTCTAATCTCGGTTACATCAAGCGACTACCTGTAACTACCTATCGTAAGCAGCGACGTGGCGGGCGTGGTGTGGCAGGCATGGACACTAAGGATGATGATTTCGTGCGCGATCTATTTATCGCATCAGCGCATCAATATATGCTTTTCTTTACCAATCTGGGTAGAGTGTACTGGCGTAAAGTGCATGAATTGCCCCGCGCAAGCCGCACGGCTCGCGGACGTGCCATTGTGAATGTATTGAATCTAGGTGCTGATGAAACGGTTACGGCTTTCCTGCCGGTTCGTGATCTAAATGAAGATGGCTGTTTTGTTTTCATGGTCACCAAAGCAGGTATTGTCAAGAAGACGGCACTCAAGGCCTTTAGTAATCCGCGTGCGACAGGTATTATCGCCCTGGACCTTGATAAGGGCGATGAACTGTGGGATGCATTGTTGACTTCGGGTGATGACAATATTCTTATTGCCACGCATCAGGGGCTTGCAATTCGTTTTCCGGAGAAAGATGTACGTTCCATGGGACGTACTGCTCGCGGTGTGATCGGTATCCGTCTGCACGAAAATGATTATGTTGTGGGCGTATCTCTTGCCGAAGATGATAAAACCGTACTCAGTACTACTGAAAATGGTTTTGGAAAACGTACCAAAGTGGGTGAGTATCGATTACAGCACCGTGGCGGACAGGGCATTATCAACATCAAGACCTCAGCGCGTAACGGCAATGTAATCGCCATGCTTACGGTGGATGATGATGATGAAATTGTATTGGTTGCTACAGATGGCGTTGTCATTCGTACCGGGGTAAAGAGTATTCGCGCCATTGGTCGTAATACGCAAGGCGTTAAAATCATGACACCACAAAAAGGGGCAGTGGTAAGTGCTGTGGCACGTGCATTGGGAGAACGCAAGGAAGAAGCCGCCACTGAGACTGCACCTGCTGAGGTGGATGCCTCTCTCCCCGCAGAAAATACCGTCGCAAAGGATAAATCGGAGCAGCTGGAAATAACGGAAAGTTTAGAGGATGATGCAAAATAGCAAGAACTGCTGCCGGATTTTGTAGGTGCTGCAGGGTATTGCGTTGCTTATTTGGAAGGGGAGTTGTTCCTGAGAGGAGATGGTTTCTTTGTTGGCGGCATCGGGCGCAGGCGGTATGAAAAGAAATTCAACGATAGCAGCGTGTCTTATGCGGACGAGCGACTTGCTCGTGCCGATTACGGATACTCCCCGTTTTGAGGCGGAATTATTATTGGCATATACGCTGGGATTATCGCGTGCTGCATTGTTGGCACGGTTGTCTGAACCTGTGGATATGTCTTGTATTGAACCGCTGTTGGCGCGTCGTCTTAATCATGAACCGCTGGCCTATATCTTTGGCGAATGGGAATTCTTCGGGCTGCCTTTTTTTGTGGAGCCGCCGCTATTGGTGCCGCGCCCGGAAACAGAGCATCTGGTGGAAACAGCGTTGAAATTTGTCGCCGCTTACGCGCCTGCCCTAAATTCCCCCTGCCATATTGCGGATATTTGCTGCGGAACGGGGTGTGTCGCTATTGTTCTGGGACATTATCTCAAGGGTCATCACTTATACGCCTGTGATATTCGGGCTGATGCGGTGGCGATGACGCAGCGCAATGCCGTCCGCCACCATGTTCCCCTGCATACAGTTCAAGGTAATCTCTTGGATCCGTTTAATGCGTTGGGCGATTCTTTTGATGTTATCATTTCTAATCCTCCGTATGTCCCGGAAGGAGAATGGGATGATCTGTCGCCTGTGATTACCAAACACGAAGACCCAAAAGCATTGCTGGCGGGCTCGGACGGACTGGATCTTATTCGCCATATTATTCCGGAAGCATGGCGGCGGTTACGCAATGGCGGTTTGCTTGCGTTGGAACTGGGCGAGGGACAAGGTGCAGCTGTTGCGGAGCTGCTGCGAAAAGAGGGTTTTGATTCTATAGAGATGATCCGGGATCTTGCCGGAATAGAGCGAATCATTTCAGCAGTTCGGAATGAATAAACGCAGACTTTGTTATACTAAACAATATCATCAGTTCAGGGATTTTCGGTATGGCTATTAATAATGTTGATGCACTATATATAAACGAATTATTTCTCAGCATTCAAGGTGAATCGTCCCGCGCAGGACTTCCGTGTGGTTTTATTCGATTTGCAGGATGCAATTTGCGATGTGTTTGGTGTGATACAGCCTATGCCTTTGAGGGTGGCAAAGAAATGAGTCCGGATGAGATTCTTAAGGTGGTAACGCAGTGGCATATCCCGCTTGTAGAGATTACCGGGGGTGAACCCCTGCTTCAGTTCGGGTGTACCCCTTTGGCAGAATTGTTGTTGGAGAAAGGGCACACGCTGCTTATAGAAACCAATGGGACACTTCCCATCGATGTATTACCGGAAGGCGCTATCCGCATCATGGATATAAAATGTCCGGATAGTGGTATGAGTGACAAAATATACTGGCCGAATATTGAATTGTTAAATTGTCGGGATGAGGTGAAGTTTGTACTTGCCAGCCGTGGTGACTATGAATGGGCGCGGGATGTTATACATCGTTATACGCTGGAAAAGCGGTGTGCGGCGGTGTTGTTGTCTGCTGTTACCGGCGATTTGGATGCTGCCCGGCTGGCAGCCTGGATGCTGGAAGATCAACTGGAAGCACGTTTACAGTTGCAGTTGCATAAGATCATATGGTCTTCGGACCAGCGTGGGGTATAGTATAGGATTACTTTTTGGATATTATTATGGTTGAACGCGCAGAATTGTAGCTATAAAATTCAAGCAGGAACTTATGAAACAATGGACACCCTGGACAATCGCTTTAGCGGCGGCATGTATTGCCGTCGGTGCATTGCTGTGGCGTCAATTTGACTGGACGGAACGTAAGTACACGACCTTTGTTACCGCTGCTTCCCGTGATGCGATGGTTTTGCTTGCAGAAGATCCATTGGCAATGCGTATAGAAACGCAACGTATGGTGCGTGTTGTAGCTGCAGCGGCAGCGACTGGACACTATGTTACCCCGGAAAGCCGGTATGCACTGGCGATACAATATCAGCGGGAGGGCAATACCGGGAAAGCAGAAGTATTATTGCAGCAGATGGTGATGGTTCATTCCGATTGGAGTTGGCCCTATGTGCTTTTGGGCGGGATTGTTGGACGTAGTGGGCCGGAGCGGCTTGAGGAGGCAGAAGGACTACTCCGAAAGGCCGTAGAAATTGAGCCGGATTGGGCGCGGCCCTATAACAGTCTTTGCGTCGCACTGCGTTTGATGGGAAGGTATGAAGAGGCAGAGGAGGCGGTTTTGCGAGCCTTGGAACTGGCACCCGATGATATTGCCGCGCATAACAACTATGCCAATTTATTGTTGGTACTGGAACGGTATGCAGAGGCAGAGGTCCATTACAGTTATGCCGTGGAACTGGAGCCGGATAACCCGCAGCCGCTGTATAATTTGGCGTGTTTATATAGTGTTATGGAAAAAGAAGGGGATGCCCTTTATTTTTTAGAAGCAGCTATTTCCTTTAATGAAAATATGCGTCGCGATGCTGCAGTAGACCCTTATTTTGATAACTTGCGGTTCTTGCCGGAATATCAACAATTGGTGTACGATATTCCAGTGCTTCCCGAAGGAGAGGATATTCTGTCTGAAGAAACGGCTGGCAGCGATATCTCCCCATTGGATGTAACGGAATAAAATGTGGTGGTTTCACATATAATGGCGATAAATAAACAATTAGATTTTGTCTTCGATACGGCTTCCATTTTTTCGGAAATAGAAGAAAAGGAAGCTATTGAAACGGTTATGCTGGAGCCCTGCCCGGCACAGCGGGATGAGGAGATGCAGTCACTGCTAACGAGGAATTTACATAGAAAACTTCAAATACGATGTACTATACCTGTAGTGCTTACGATTACAGATAACGCTTCAACTATGATGTCTGTGCGATATTTCATGAATGGCATGCAGGTGCGGGTGCGATTACACCATATGTTTTTGACAGCTCCCCGGGAAGTGTATGATGCACTGGCATATTGGGTAAGGCATCCGCGATCACGAAAATACGGGGCGTTGTTCAATGGATATATTGCCTCGCAAAACCATAAAATACGGCACGTGAAACCACGTATGTGGTCTCCGGCTGTACGGGATCACTATTATGATTTGAAAAAAAAATTCAACGAAGTGAATCAATATTACTTTGAAAATAGTGTTACCGCTTCTATTTCCTGGGGACGGGAATGCGGCAGGACTACTCGCTCTATTCGCTTTGGCGGATATTATCCTGATGAACACCTCATTCGTATTCATCCACGCCTTGATCAATCTTTTGTACCGGAGTACATCCTGGAATATATTGTCTATCATGAAATGTTACACGCTTATATTGGTATTGAGCAAAAAGGAAATGGGCGTAGGAATATCCACTCCCAAAAGTTTAAGCAGATGGAAAAAGAATTTATTGATTATGAATTAGCCGTAGGCTGGATTGAAAATAAAAAGAATTTTCGCCGCCTACTGCATGATTCTTCGCGTCGCCCCTGAAAAGTGGCAATATCCTTTCTCAGTAATACCCCTATATATTGTGGGGGATTAAAAATAAATGACAACATAATGGGTCGAATATCGTATCGTGTCAAAAATCAAGAAGTTAGGGATTAAAACTGTAACAAACACCGTGCCGAATTGTATTCTAAGTGCGAGCAATTCAGCGGTGTTTATGGCAGTAACTTCTGTTGGTAGCTGGCCGGTACCACTTGGAGGAACGCATGAGCGACTATACTGAATGCACAGACGAACAGTTGATGATATCGCTTCGTGAAGGAGACGACTCGGCATTAGAGCATCTGGTGAAGCGTTACCAGAATGATGTATTCCGATTTTGTTTACATTATGTGCGTAATTTGGAAACAGCCCGCGAGCTTTCGCAGGAAGTATTTTTACGGGTATACACCGCTCGAGATCGGTTTGATCCTAAACGCATTTTTCGGTCTTGGATGCTTTGTATTGCACGTAATATGTGTTTGAATGTAATCAAGCACAACAAAATTGTGCGTATGGAAAGCCTTGAAGGTCTGGAGCTTGCAAGCAACGCGGCATCGCCTGATTGGTATCCGGTGACAGCGCATCCCCTTGAAGGGGTTATGGCTGATGAACGGCGGCGTACGCTGTTGCATATTGTTAATGATTTACCGGAGGATGCGCGGGAATTGGTGATGATGCGTTATTTTGAAGAGATGTCGGCAAGAGAGATTGCCGAAGTGGTGGAGATTACGGAGGGTGCTGTGAGAACGCGAACGCACCGGGCATTGAATTTACTGCGTGAACGATGTGCAGGAAAAATGGATATCTTAAGTTGACCATAGAAGAGAATGACATAACAACAGCCATGTTACTGGCTTATCGGGATCAGGCTCTTGATTCGGACGGGATGAAAAAAGTCCGGGACGAGTTGGCAGTTGACTCGAAGCTGCACGACATATATCAGGCGTTACTGGCACAGGAAGATTCCTTATACGATTTAGGGGTTACGCTGCGTGATGTTATGCCTTCTTTGGATATACAAAATGAGGTGATGGGACGTTTACAGCATCTTGCAGTAGAGGCGGAGCCTTTCGCACAAGTGCTGCTTGACATGGGGCGTGAGCTGCGTGCTGCTGTGCCGGCTTTGGATATTGCAGACGATGTAATGAAATCTATTGTAGGGCTGCGGCAGGAAGTGTCGGCAACCCAGCTCGAAGAAGAGCTTATCGAAACAGGAAAAGAGATTCAACGGTTAGTGCCTCGCATAGATATTGCTGAAGATGTAGTAAATGAGGTAACTGTGGGTCAGCCAGCCAATGTAACATCTTTTCCTGCTGCGAAGCATACGCGTCTCATTCGACGCAGGTCTTCAGTCTCGTGGAGTTTTTTTGCTGCCGCTGCTGCATGTGTATTGGCAATTCTTGCTTTTATCGTGATGCAGATGGTGCAGCCGCTGGCGTTGCGCGGATTGGATGTTGCGGAACAGGACCCGTCTGTTACGGGTGAACGAAGATCTGACCCGTCAACACCTTATCATGAGGGTGAGTCGTTATTATTTACCCCTGTATCGACTGACCAGCGTATTCCCCTTTCTGTAGGCTCAGTGACAGAACCGCCTGTTAAGGAGGATGAACCTCAGGAAGATTTGCGATCGGCTGTTGATATTAAAAATGTGATTGCCGCCAGGCGTGAAGCATTGGAAGGTAAGGGGGACTCCTTGGCTCGCTTGGCTCACTGGGGCGCATTGGATCTTGATGAAGTTCGCCGCCTTCTTGCTGAGAAAGCCATTTCGTTGAAAGAATTGGCTGGAATAAGCCGTTTTCTCCCCGAAGAAGAGGCACGCCTCCTTTTGGAAAATGCGGTTGCGCAGCACCCAAATGATCCCTTGTTGCGGTATGCGCTGGCCAAAAACTTGATGAATGATACAGCACGATATGATGATGCATCGCGACAACTTGCTTCGTTTCAGGAACTGGCACCTGACAACAGTCTTTCCTACTACATGGATGCACAACTTCGATTAGCAGAGGGTGATTATGCAGGGGCATTGCAGATCATGGAATATGCCTCCGCCTTCCAGTCGGGCAGTGCGTATGCGTTGGAAAGCGCGCAGCATCATAGTGCTGTGTTGCAGGCAGCAGGTGTTTCAGGTGATGTTGCACAGATGTTGTCCGCATTCGATGCAGGTGCCAATGAATATGGAGTCGTCACCCAGCTTGGCGAAGAGTTGCTCGGTTATGGAGCGTATTACGAGTCTATCGGTGATTATGATACGGCACTGGCTATTTATAAGGGTGTGAATCAGCTTGGCTTGCAGATAAATCAGGGTTCT
>JAGLCZ010000721.1 GCA_023145975.1 Candidatus Hydrogenedentota bacterium
TTTTTTCTACTCACAGTCCGGTGCAAGTTGTCCATGCGGTGAAAGTAGTGCTATTATTGTTGCATGATCCTGTGATGCGTTACCGGTTCAGTTTTTCGGGATATTACGACAGCAGGTATTTTTCCAAAGATGAAGCGGGAGATTTGTATACGTGAAAGTCATAACGGTTGAAGTGCGGGAAGACCACCTCGAGAACCTTGCCCAGACCCGTCCGCTGGTTGCGTTGGCGGAATTGATTTGGAATGCCCTTGATGCAGAAGCCACGGAAACACGTGTGGAATTTGTGGAAAACGAGCTGCAGGGTATTGATACCATACGTATTATAGATAATGGACATGGTCTGCATTACGAGGATTCTTTCCTGGTATTTCGCAATTTGGGCGGTTCCTGGAAACGGAAGGGTAAGCGAACACATGAGCGGCGGCGTATGCTGCATGGGAAATATGGTAAAGGTCGGTTTCGTGCATTTTCGTTGGGTAACACCGTCAGCTGGCACTCCACTTATAAGGATGGTAGTGACGTTTATCGCTATCATATTTCGGGAGATGCGGCAAAGTTGGGTGAATTTTCCGTACACAATCAACGCGGCAAACCGCAAGATACTTCTTCCGGTATGACTGTGGAGATTGGTCAGGTATCCGATGGTGCAGGGGTATTGCGTGGTGTAAAGGCAATGGAAGATATTACCAATCTTTTTGCTCTTTATCTCCGCCAGTATCCTGATACGCGTATTGTCTACGATGGGATCCCGTTGGATCCCGTCAATGCGGAACACCGCTTTACCCGGTATACGCTGGACCCGATGGTTATGGAAGGCGGCGAACGTGTTACTGCAGAACTGGATGTGGTGGAATGGAATTTACCCGGGAAACGTGGTGTCGTACTGTGTGATGAAAATGGATTTATGCGTATCAATGCATTACCGCGATTACATTTTCGCGGCTTCAGTTATACCGCCTATTTGAAATCCGAGCAGGTGGCGATTCTTGATCGGGAGGGGCTGCTTGAAACGGGTGAGCTGTATCCTGATTTGCGACAATTGCTGGATGCGGCACGCGCAAAACTACGGGAGCATTTCACGCTGCGCGAGGCAGAGGAAGCACAGGATGTGATTGATTTTTGGAAAGAGAGCAGTCTCTATCCTTATGCCAGTGCTCCCCGTACCCCGGCGGAAATAAATGAACAGCGAATCTTTGATATTTACGCTACGCACCTGGATCGCATATTTACCGATTTTTCCACGGTATCCCTGCGTACAAAACGGTTGGTATTGCGACTTATTCAAGAGTTGGTTCATGCTGATCCTGTGCGTGTCGCCAGCATTTTGGATGAACTTATTACTTTTCCGGAAGAAGCGGAAGAGAAAATTATGGCATTGGCAGGCATTCACCCTGAAGAAACCACAACGGAAT
Organism: Candidatus Hydrogenedentota bacterium; assembly: GCA_023145975.1. GTDB lineage: Bacteria > Hydrogenedentota > Hydrogenedentia > Hydrogenedentales > CAITNO01 > SLFT01. The sequence continues at coordinate 1,413 of JAGLCZ010000721.1, forward strand.
AATAAGGGAATCCCCCAGTCTCTGTTCCATGCCAGCATTTAATATGAACTATATTTTGGAACACAAGGGGATACCCCGCACATCGTTTGTTACGGAAATAAGTAGAGCGGGATCGAAGAGTTCCTGACTTTCAGGTGCAAGTATTGTTCAGGTGGCGGCAAAACCTTATGAAGAACAGTTCCTGCTTTCGTATAACATTTGTATAAAGGAGAATAGCTACTATGGCAGCACAATATGATCATGAAACTATTGAAAAAAAATGGCAGCAGTTTTGGTTTGAGAATAAGACTTTTAAAGCGGAAATCGACCATGAGAAACCGAAGTATTATGTACTCGACATGTTCCCGTATCCCAGTGGCGACGGTCTGCATGTGGGTCATCCCGAGGGATATACTGCTACAGATATCATAGCACGGTACAAGCGGATGCGCGGCTTTAATGTGCTGCATCCCATGGGTTGGGATGCTTTTGGGTTACCTGCCGAGCGCCATGCAGTGCGTACAGGCGAACATCCGGCGCTCATCACCAACCGTAATTGTGCCACATTTCGCAGTCAGATTCAGCGTCTGGGTTTGTCATACGACTGGGATCGTGAAATCAATACCACAGATCCCGGCTACTACAAGTGGAGCCAGTGGATTTTTTCCGTATTGTATGAACGTGGACTTGCCTATGAAGTGGAAGCGCCTGTGAATTGGTGTCCGGCGTTGAATACGGTATTAGCCAATGAGGAAGTGAAAGACGGCAAGTATGTTGAGACGGGCGATCCTGTCGAAAAACGGGCGATGCGTCAGTGGATGTTGAAGATCACTTCTTATGCGGAGCGGTTGTTGACTGATCTGGATCAACTGGATTGGCCGGAAGGCATTAAGGCAATGCAGCGCGAATGGATTGGTCGTAGTGAAGGTGCGGATATGGAATTTACCGTTGCCGGATCCGGGGAAAAATTTACAGTGTTTACTACACGGCCGGACACCTTATTTGGTGCTACCTATTGCGTATTTGCTCCGGAGCATTCCCTGACCTTGCGCATTGCTACCGATGAACAGCGGACTGCTGTTGAAGAATATATTCAGACTGCAGAGCGTAAAAGTGCCCAGGATCGCATGAAGGAAGAAGTTACAAAGACAGGTGTATTTACCGGTGCTTATGCGATAAATCCGGTAAACGGCAAGGAGATACCGATTTGGATTGCAGACTACGTTCTTGCTGAGTACGGCTATGGTGCAATTATGGC
>JAGLCZ010000722.1 GCA_023145975.1 Candidatus Hydrogenedentota bacterium
CGCGAATTGGATCATCTGGCGATGTTCCTGCATATGGCAGTGGACTATAAGAAAAAGATTCGGTTCAAAGGACAATTTTACATTGAGCCGAAACCGAAGGAGCCCACTAAGCATCAGTATGATTTTGATGCCGCCAGCTGCTACGCCTTTCTGCAAAAGTATGATTTGGTAGAAGATTTAAAGTTGAATATTGAAGCGAACCACGGTACCCTGGCAGGGCACACCTTTATGCACGAACTCGAATTCGCCGGTGCCAATGATATTCTGGGTTCTGTTGATGCCAATCGCGGGGACATGTTACTGGGATGGGATACGGACCAGTTTCCAACCGATTTGTATGATACTGCGTTGACCATGTACACCCTCATAAAATATGGTGGTTTCAAAACGGGGGGACTGAACTTCGATGCCCATATCCGTCGCCAATCTACAGATCCAGTGGATCTGTTTTATGCTCACATTGGCGCTATGGACTGTTTTGCCCGTGGTTTGAAAATTGCCGCGAAAATGCACAAGGATAAGCGTTTTGCCAAGGTACTCAAGCAGCGTTATGCCGGCTGGGATCGCGGCATGGGTAAACAAATCGAAACGGGAAAAGTTGGTTTTCAAGAACTCGAAGAATACACCTTGAAAAAAGGAGAACCCAAACTGATCAGCGGCAGACAGGAATTACTTGAAAATATGCTGAACGAATATATCTATAACGATTAATTCTCTATTTCCTTATTCAGGGCATCGTTTATGGACGGTGCCCTTTTTCTATTTGTGATGATAATTCGTGGTGTCTACCGCGATTTTTTCTCATCCCCATTTTGTCCGTGGATGGGTTGCTATTGCTTTGTGCCCTGATTGTGCTATATTGGGTCATGCAGACGGGATAGCGGCGTGTAGTTGTCGCATAAGGTGTATTGAGATACAGACAGTATTTACTTCGTTTTATAGAGATCGAAACCGCTGTGGTGAAAACTGAGGAGTTACGATTTTATGGCGCTGGATTTTGATGGGTTACTTTATACCGCTGTGGATACCGACGCTTCAGATATACATTTGAAAGTGGGGTGCCAGCCGTTACTTCGTGTGGACGGTCACCTGCAGCGCATGGAAGAAATGGATATAGTTACCGGGGGTGATCTGTTTACCATTATTGATCGTCTTTCTGATGAGCAGGCACGGATTGATTTCCATAAAAACAAGGAAATGGATACGTCCTATATGCTGAAGGATGTATCCCGTTTTCGTGTGAATGTGTGTATGGATGATGGAAAACCGCGTATTGTAATGCGGGTGGTACCCCTTGTAGCTCCGCAAATGGAAGAATTAAATCTGCCGCCGATTTTGGCGCGCATGTGCAGTTTACGCAATGGTTTGATACTGTTTACAGGACCGACGGGTAGTGGTAAATCTACGTCGCTGGCAGCCATGATCGACCGCATTAACGCAACACGTTCGGATCATATCGTAACGGTGGAAGATCCCCTTGAGTTCATGCATCCGAACAAAAAAGGAATTGTAACACAGCGTGAAGTAGGTCAGGATACCTTAAATTTTGGAAATGCACTGCGTGCAGCACTGCGCCAGGATCCCGACATTATTCTAATCGGTGAGATGCGCGATTCGGAAACAGTTCGTATTTCGTTGTCTGCTTCCGAAACCGGTCATCTTGTGCTCTCCACGCTGCATACCGTGGATGCAGTCGAAACGCTCCACCGTATTTTGGAATTTTTCGAGTCACACCAACAGGTGCAGATCAGAAATCAGTTAGCCAGTGTGCTGCGGTGTATCTGCTCACAGCGGATATTGCCTGTGGCTGAAGGCAGCGGACGTATTGTAGCTGCGGAAATCCTGATCGGGACACGAACAGTACGTGAATTTATTCAGCAGGGACGTGCCTTCAAAGATATTGTGAAGCTGATTTCAGAAGGTAAAGATCAGTATGGTATGCAAACCTTTGATCAATCCCTTTACGACCTTTGGAAAACCAAAAAGATCACCACAGAAATTGCGATACAGTATGCTTCGAGCGCAAAGGATCTTCAATTGCGTATGCAGGGACTGTCAAGGCATTGACAACCCGTTGCGGGAAGAAATAAACAGGCATGTCTGTATATTATAAAGCAGGGATATTGCTCGCCATTGTCAGCCTGTTGGTTACAGGATGCAATAACAGCAAGATGCGTCCCGGTTTATCTGATACGGTTCGTGATTATTCGAATTCTCTGTTGGTCGTTCCTGATATTGAGGGTTTCGGTATTGATACTGCTGCAGGCCGCTGCGGGAAAATCGTG
>JAGLCZ010000723.1 GCA_023145975.1 Candidatus Hydrogenedentota bacterium
ACAGGAAAATTATCCGGGGCGATAGAAGCCTGGGCGTGCAACTATGGTGCCTCGAAAGTGCGGGGCTTTGAAAACGCCGGCAATGATACCTATGATTTTGACGATAAGATGGGGATGGAGGTTAATCCCGGGTATGGATGCCTGCAGCTTCATGATACCCTTTCCGGGACCACTCTTTTTGCCTTCAATAATTTCCGTGCGGGCAGAGATGCCGACGTGGGTATCGGAAATTCACCGGGGGAACAACCTGACTGGACTTTTTCAAAGAGTGCCGCTGCCTATGCAAGTGGGAAACTGTTGGTGTTGGTCCGCGTTGCGGATAAATAGCATGAAATAAACACATGCGAAATGTTTAAGGTGCGGATTCCGGTTTTAGTCCCAGGCATTCCTCAAAGAACGGTGTTAGAACATGGCTGATGCGGTCGTGTCCAAAAGAGGTGGGATGGACAACATCCCACCAGAAAAAACCGGCATCCTGATATTCTTTCACCGCTTCATGCATGTTAAACAACGGCACGTTGTATTTTTTCGCAACAGATATCATTACGGGCAGCATATCAGTTCCATTGGGGACTTGTTCATAGCTGAGTGCTTCAACAATAAGTGCGGTGGCGATTTTTTTGCTTTGTGCCAGAGTGATAAAACGGCCAAGGTTTTCGTGCAGCACATCCCCGTCAAAATCGTTACAGCCGAGTACGATAAACAGCATTTTATGAGGATAGTGACAGAGAAAATCTTCGTAGAAGGGATACAGTAAGTCTGAGGTAGCTCCTTTGATTGCGCCGTTGAGAAATAGGATATTAGAAGAGGGAAATTTTTTGTTTAACCCTTTCTCAAGTTTTTTAGCCCAAATGTCTTTTTTATGTGTTGCACCACAACCCCACGTTTGTGAAGTCCCTATCAGCATCACCGTATTTTCGGGAACAGGAGATTCCGTGGAATATTCTGAAAGGAATTCTTCTTGCCGATATTTGATAGCCTTGTTAATAACGGTGCGCTCAATGCTGCGTAGGGTTTTATCTATTACGGGATAGCGCGGCACCATGATATAAGTGTGGTACAAGACCCACGGATAAAGGGTTAATAGAACTGTGGCACAACAGGACAGGGTTATCGCAGCAGCGGTACGTGTATTTTTAGTAAGTAGCCGGAGTAGAAAGAGGGAGATTACAATGGCGAATGCAATTTTTGCCATATTGAAGAAGACATCCCGGATAACCATGCTGCGGTTAAGACCTTCATGCCATGCAAAAGAGCAGCTGTGTCGTGCGCCGTTCTTTTCCGTAATGTGGATATTATCAACACATGCGACATGTGCGCCGCCGCGAAAACCAATGTGCTGTTTTCTGCCAAAGTCGCCTTCTGCTGACCCGATGGACTGACCGTTTATACTGATGTCAATTCCATCGGTGGTGCTGTTCCAGACTACGCTGCATTCGTTCCACGCATTTTTAATAATAGTGTTATGGGTGTCCAGCGGGGTACGGGTCAGAAATTCACCTGAAGGGGAAACCTGCAGCAGAGAATCAGGTTTATCGTTTGTGGTGGATAGACGCAGTGCACAATAGTTTTCAACGTCATACGCATATACGCGAGGGCGGTTGAAGATCAAACTCAGCCAACTATTTTCCGCCAGGAAAAATGAAAATGAAATGGAACGCGGAACAATGCCTTTTCTGTACATGACTTCATGATACCCATGCCATGCTTCGAGGTGTAACTGATTGTCAGCAAGAGCCTGTGTTCCTGTTTTATAGGGAGTGGTACCCATGAGCTCTGTGGCGATATGGCATTTACTCACCCCCCAATCGGGATGTTCCTGAAGTGTATTTTTGTAGTGTGACGAAAGCATGGTAAAAGGTATCGTCAGCAGGACAAGGGCAATCAGGAATGCGCTTACGTAAAATAGGGTTAAGGTTGTCTTTTTCATCTTCCTCCTTTTTTATACGGGATGATGCAGAGAAGATACTACAATACCCTTCTATGAGGCAAAAATATATGGATACGAAGTAATTATTACACCCCCATAGATTGCTGAATTTCATGCAGTTTGCTCCTCATCACCTGGAGCCTGCGTCAAAATTTGGTTTTAAGAGTTATGCAGCAAAACATGCAACCCGTGTCATTCCGTTTTTTCCGCATCTCCTGCGTCGATGAGAGAAACCGGGATGACGGTGAGATGGAGTGCCAGAGCAATAGCAATGTCTTATACTTTCCCGTAATTTGACGAAAAACCGAAAATAGGAATGGCATGTGGTGCAGGGGATTGGTGTTTTATGAGCCAAGTGGGATATGAACGTGTTTTTTCCGTATACTATTCTGTAATGAAAATGGAAAAAGAAAAGGGAATAAAACTTCATGCGGCAGGATGACGGTATTTATGAATCCATGCCCAAACAGATACTGAGCAGGCATTGGCTCTGGGTCTTT
>JAGLCZ010000724.1 GCA_023145975.1 Candidatus Hydrogenedentota bacterium
CTTATTGCGCTTGCCGGGGATGCCGCTTACACGCCCCAGACCGGTTGGTCGAAGATTGCCGCCCATTACGGCACCATGGAACTATGTGCACTTGCAGACTCTGAAGCGAAGATTAGTGCTGCACCTCAATGGGATACGTATGACGCACTCTGGACTGCATTTCAGCAGGAGGGACACTTGGATAACATGGATGCGCCCAAAGGCCCTTCCGTACCGGGAAGAACCTGGAACGGCGCACTCACAGCAGGTATTGAACTGACACCGGGAGAATCAAAAACGGTTTCTTTTGTGCTGACATGGCACTTTCCAAACCGTATGCGTGACAGCCGCTACGGTTGGGGACCCAAACAACCCCAATACGACCACCGCCTGGGCAATATGTACAACAACTGGTTCAAGAATGCCGGGGAAGCAGCAGACTACGTGCTGGCTAACTTTGAATATCTACAAAAAGAAACCCGTACTTTTCACAATACTTTTTACGCCACTACGCTGCCCCGTTACCTGCTCGATACCATTACAGCAAATCTTGCCATCATTCGATCTCCTTTGTATGTGTGGCTTGAAGATGGTACGGTCGCCGCCTTTGAAGGAACTGATTCCTGTTGTCCCATGAACTGTACCCACGTGTTCAACTACGTGATGACACCTGCTTATCTGTTCCCTGCCCTGGAACGTAATGTGCGCGAAACCGATCTGCTGGTGCAAATGCATCCCACCGAACACTATATTCCTCATCGAACCATCTTGCCCTTGTCCCTGGATCGGCTTGGATTCGAAATTGGCGGACCCCATCATCCCGCCCTGGATGGAGAATTCGGCACTCTATTAAAGGCCTGTCGTGAATACCGTCAATGCGGCGATGCAAAGTGGCTGAAAAAACTGTGGCCGCGCATGAAACAGCATCTCCTTTATCTGATGGAAACCCATGATCCGGATGCTACCGGCATCATTCGGGGAGAACAGCCTAACACCTATGATATCCACACCTACGGCAGTAATACCTTTATAGGCACGTTATATCTGGGTACGCTGCGGGCAATGGAAGAAATGGCAGCAGTCATGAACGATGAGCCACTGGCACACCTATGCAGAGAACGTTTCGAAAAAGGAAGTGCCGGATACGATGAAGTTTGCTGGAACGGTGCATTTTACTACAATGTGTATGACGCACCCGATGCAAGTCCAAATACGTACAACGCCGGGAATTGCTGGGGAGCAGGCTGTCATGCGGATCAATTACTCGGTCAATGGTGGGCAAATCAACTTGACCTGGGATACCTGCTCCCTCAAAAACGGGTACGCAGCGCCCTCGAAGCAATTTATCGCTATTGCTGGCGCGGTAAACTTGATTTGCCGGAGCACAAACAACGCATCTTTGCCGACCCCTGGGAACGGGGATTATTGAATTGTGCCTGGCCCGAAGGGGGACGCCCCGATCACCCCGTGTTTTATTGTGACGAAGTATGGACCGGTATCGAATACGAGGTTGCGGCGTTATTTCTGTATGAAGGCATGATCGAGCAAGGGCTACAGCTTGTCAAAGCTGCACGGGATCGCTATACAGGTAATCAGCGCAACCCCTATTCCGAAATTGAATGCGGTGCCCACTATGCCCGCGCCATGTCATCCTGGTCATTACTTTCTTCCGCTTCCGGATTCCGATATCACGCAGGGGAAGAAAGCCTTCATTTTTCACCGCGTTTCCAACCCGATAGTTTCAAGGCATTCTTCACTGCTTCCGATGGATATGGTCTGCTGTCACAACAACGGGATGCCACCACGCAAAGCAACCGTATAGAAATGAAACGGGGAACGCTGCAATTAAAAACGCTGCACCT
>JAGLCZ010000725.1 GCA_023145975.1 Candidatus Hydrogenedentota bacterium
TATCCAATCTTGCAAACCCTGGAATAGTTGCTGGAAAATGTAAATACAGGAGAGTGTTACAATGGGTGTTCGTGGTTTAATTACAGTTATGTTTGTTGCGCTTGTAAGTGTTACGGCGGTTGCCGAACTTCAAAGTGTACAGGTTGGCGGTCAGATTCGTATCCGTGGAAATTATATGAATCTTGACAGCCTTGGTGCGAGTAGTTTTGTGGAACAGCGATCCAGCGTGAATGTTCTGGCAGACTTCACTCAGGATGTTTCCATGTTCATTGAACTGGACAATTACAATGCCTGGGGATATACGAACCCGGATATCCCTTTCACCTCCTGGTACTTGTGCGGTAATGATTTTCGGGGGGGGACGAACGATATATATATGTATCAAGCGTACATCGAGGTCCGGAATATGTGGGACAGCAGGGTAACAATGCGCGTGGGGCGTCAGGAAATCAGCCTCGGTAACGAATTTCTGATAGGGGTAAACGATGTCTCCTCCCTTTTCTATGGGCGACCCTTCGATGCGTTACGATTGACCTATGGTAATGATGAATTCAGTGTTGATGCCATCGCTGTAAAACTTACTGAGAATTTTGGGGACTTCGGTAAGGAAGATGCGGATTTATATATCCTCTATTCAAGCTACATGGGTATCGAAAATGTTGTGCTGGATGCCTATTGGATGTATGTTCGCGATGATGACGGTGTTGTTGGGCAGGTGCTGCTCGATGCCGGTGATATCGATTTGCATACGTTGGGTTTGCGCGGTGCAGGCACTATTGGCGCCTTTGATTTTGAAGTGGAAGCCGCCTATCAGCTGGGTAATGTTGAAGATGTTCGTAACCCCTGGTTCCGCCTGTTTGATCGGAGAGCAGATGTGGATATAGATGAGTTTGCAGTAAATGCAGAGCTGGGCTATACCTTTGATACCTCCATGCAGCCCCGCATTTTTGCGCATTTTGCCTATTTCGGCGGTGGCAATCCCGATGACAGCTGGTGGAGCAATGATCGTACCCTGCCTTTCAGCCGCATGTATTCGAATGTTCAGTACAGCGAATTTTTGGACGATTGGACCGGCAGTAACGGCGCGTTATCCAACGTGTTTGTCTATGGACTTGGTGTGCAGGCACAGATGAGTGAAACTGTCGGCATGAAACTGGTCGCTTCCTATTTGGAAGCGGATGAAGCACTGAATCGTTGTAACGATGATACCACCCTGGGTTGGGAAATTGGACTTTATGGCGACTATGCTTACAGTGAAGATTTAATTTTCCGTGTCGGGTATGCTCACTTCTTTGGGGACGATGGCCTCGAAGCCGCCCCGGTTCGTTGGAGCGGTTTGATTCCCTGGCAGAGTGATAAAGACGATGACTATGATTACCTGTTCATTGAATCGGAAATTACTTTCTAGAATCGATTAAGCCAAGTAGTTTGACTCCAATAGTATGTTATTCTGCCCGTGCAGTGGCTTTGTGGTCAATATGATATTTATAATTATAAACATAAGAGTGGTATATTCTCTTGCGTTTCGAACGGTAGTTCGTTATGTGTCCGAGTGTATTTCTTTTGATTTTGCAGGAAAATCAAATGGAAATACCTACAGGTTGGGAACGGGATGGTTGCGGGGGTTTGTCGATCCTTTTCCTTTGAGAGTTTCATTCGATTGTGATTTTTTATGCGGCAGAACGCACACGGGCAGCGGTATCTTCAGCGTTGCTATGGGTATCGGGAGCTTGTGTGGTTCTATTGCAGGTGCGAAGTTATTCGTAATTAAGAAATAATATTCGGCGGGATCCTGTTCCCCAAAGGTAACGGTTGTTATTTTTCTATAGAGAATACCCGAAAAGCGGGATGAGCGGCGGCGTGATCTTTAGGAATTAAAGCACGTCTAAACGGACAAAGCAAGGAATACACCATGAACAAATGGCAGAACGCTGTTGAACGGACCTTTACTGTGCGGAACCGGACAAAGGTTTTTAGTTTAGGAGTACAGATAACATTACTCTTACTCCTTTTATACACGCCCTTATCCTATGCGGTTCCTTGTACGGATCCGGCAGCGAATGCAAATGGCGATACCTGGTCTTGGGAATGTTATTTGAAGAGTAGTTGTGATGAACAGGGTAATCCATGTCAGGCAAATGATGTTAATATGCTGGGTGCCTATGTGGGCGATATTAATGGGAATGCCCTGGCTATTTGCCAGTACGGTGAGACGGTCAGCGGCTATTTATGGGCTGAACTTTTTAATGGCACCGGCACTAGTCGCTATGCGGTTCAAGTAAACCTGGATGTATATTTGGATGGCGTTTATGATTCATCGATAAATGCCTGTGCCTATGATCTTATGACGGCGGGGCAGCAATCCTATGCCCTGCTTGGTTCAATTTCCTACACCTGTGGACAGCAATTTTCAGTTCATAATACCTGGATTGCCTGG
>JAGLCZ010000726.1 GCA_023145975.1 Candidatus Hydrogenedentota bacterium
CCTGCAGCAAAAGAAAAGATGGCGTGCCCGGAGAAGAAAGCGGGGTCGATTGCTGTATCCGGTGTTTTTACGGTATACCATAAAGATAGCGGTAACTCTGGAACCGTTATCCAGAATATCTCAAGCGGATCCATGCTGCCCGATTCAGGCCATTGCACCGGTGCAGCACCATTAATAACCTCCCCGCTGATAAACTGCCAGCCTTCGGGAAGCGTTTCGGTAATACCCAGAGAAGTGATTGTATGGGTACAGTTATTCTGCAGCGTCAATGTAACGAGAATCTCTTGTCCCGCTTTGTAAACGGAATCATTCACCGCACGGGATAGGGACAGGCACGGAGAATCCGCGAATGCAGCCGGTACAACTCCAACAATAATTACCACAAGAAAGATACCATAAACCTTCCGTATCCAACTGCTGGAATACCGGGTGATGAGTACTGATTTTTTCATCGCATCTACTCCTCTTTACGTCAAAAAATACGAAAGGTCATGATAAATCTGCTTGTTTTCTGTCCTTTAAACTATAACATAATTTGATATTGGCACGGGTATAAAATTCCTTTTTGCCCTGCATCCTCTATTACGAGTATCATTACAGGCATACACCCACGGGGGTGACCATTATTTGAACAAGTATCCTGCAACATAGGAGATATATATGCGCGTATTAGTTACCGGCGGTGCCGGATTTATCGGCTCGCATTTGTGTGAGTTATTGGTAAATCGCGGCGACAAGGTTTTTGTTCTGGACGATTTAAGTACCGGGCGTTTTGAGAATATCGAAGCGTTTTCAGATATTACATGCGTTATTGATACTACGTTAAATCAGGAAATTGTACGCGAGCTCGTGCGGGAAGTAGATGTAGTGTTTCATCTCGCTGCCACAGTGGGAGTACAGCTGGTGGTGAACCATCCCATCCGTACTATTGTAAACAATATACAAGGTACAGAAACCATTCTCGAAGAAACATGCCGCTATCGACGGCGCCTCTTGATTACCTCTACCAGCGAAGTGTACGGGAAAGGTGCCAATGCCGTTTTCAATGAGGATGACGACCGGGTTATTGGTCCCACCCATCGCCATCGCTGGTGCTATGCCGCATCAAAGGCTATAGATGAATTTCTTGCCTTAGCCTATTGGCGTGAAAAACGCCATCCCGTTATCGTTACACGCTTGTTTAATACAGTGGGTCCCCGGCAGACAGGACGGTACGGCATGGTTATTCCCACCTTCGCACGTCAGGCCTTGTTAAACGAACCGTTGACAGTGTACGGAGATGGTAAACAAACGCGCTGCTTCGCCTATGTAGGCGATGTAACTCCGGCAATTGTTACCCTCATGGATCGAAGTGATCTGCAGGGCGATGTATACAACATTGGTAATAACGAACCTGTCAGCATGGAAGAGCTGGCGCAGCGGATCATCAAACGGTCGGGCAGCAGCTCAACCCTCCGCTATGTACCCTATGATCAAGCCTATGGTCCAGGATATGAGGATATGCGTCATCGCGAACCCTGCCTGAAAAAAATCAACGAGGCCATCGGATATACACCGAAAACCTCGCTGGATGAAATTCTTGATATTGTTATTGCGGCTACCCGTACTCGTTTGCAAAACGATACGTAGTTCAAGTACTTGGATTACGAGGCGCTCGGCTTTGCTGCCTGGTCTTACGGTTGTCGAGATAGAGACCCGAAGCTCCTTGCCCCGCTGCTTTGTTGCGCAAATGGTTAAGAACATCGATGTGTTCCTGCACACAGCTTACTTCAGCAGGCTTATTCTCTGTAACACAAACCGTCAAATCTAAAAGGGGAAGACTTCTTCCCATATTTATTTGGGCATTTGCGGCTTTGGGCATCTTTAAACCCACCGATTCATAAAATTCCGGTAAATGCTTTTCCCAACTCAGGATAATGCGCTTGCAATATGGAACAACATATTCAGGAGGCATGACGCAGGCAAAATGCCCAAGCCCCAGATGTGCAGCATAAAAATCGGAGGTATCCAAATCCTCGCCGTAACGTTCCAGTATGCGGGATAGGTGGCGCAACGCCTTATCCCGCGGGGCATCCCCGGCAACCTGACCAAACATGGCAATATGATCCATCTCAATATAGGCAGTAGAAAAAGAAAGTTTTTGGGTAATGGTCCGTTGAATAATGGCTCTTATTCTTTTTCCGCTTGTCAAACCCGTTATCGGATCCGGCTTCGTTCCACGGTTTGCTTCCTGCAGCTGTTTTGCCACGCAGGAAACGAGCGTATTGGACTGGAAGGGCTTGATTAAATAGTCGTCTGCACCCTGACTAAGAGCGTGGTGCACCTCGTCTTCCCCGTCCATAGTTGACATAAGTACAACCGGTAATGTGAACCAGTCTTCATGAGCACGAACGCGACGACAAATCTCAAAACCACACATATCAGGCAGCATCACCTCTGCAATCACCAGTTCAATATCGTGTTTTTCTATCGTTTCGAGAGTACGCTTCCCCTGATTGTCTAATATACACCTATGCCCTGCATCTGTCAGGTGCGCACAAACGTATTTGCCAAAACGTTTGTCCGTATCAACACATAAAATATTTGCCACCTCAGTATCCCCTATTATTCTCCAATAACGCTATTCATCAACCCTTATGTTTAGAGTGCTTGGAGCACATTTTATCTACCTGCTAACCGCTGTATCCGCTTTACAAAATACGTCCGACCCCTGCAAAAACGGCAACACGCCCCAGCTGCCATAGAGTGCATAGACGCTGGGGATATTGTACCATAAAATCTGTAATATTGCAACTGTTTAACCCAATAAGAAGAATACGCAGGTTCAAATTCGAAATACAACCCTCTCCTGGTCGTATGCTTTGCCCCAACGCAGAAAATACGGGAATATCGGAATGACGGGGGCGGACTGTTGTATTTTGTAGGGGCTGTTG
>JAGLCZ010000727.1 GCA_023145975.1 Candidatus Hydrogenedentota bacterium
CTTCCTTTTCTCCAGTCAACAAAAATAGTAGGACTCGCGAGTATTGCCATCGCACTGCTGTTTATCAGTTGCGATTTGCTGGAAGGGGATGATCCCATCGACTCGTTATCCAATCCGTTGCGGCGTGTATTCCGTGGACGCCTAACCTATCCGACAGGGGAAACACCCTATGGCGTACTGACAGGTGATTTAAACAGGGATGGTTTTCTCGATGTTGTTACACTGGATTGGACAGTAGAAAAGTCGTCCGTACTGCTTGCCGATACTGTAGGCGGGTATATGGAGCCCATATCCTATGAATTGGGGGCTTCTCCCCGTGCCGCCGTTTTGGCAGATTTGTCCGGCGATACGGCTCTGGACCTCGCCGTGGTCAACGAAACACATGCACAAGTAACCCTCTTATTTGGAGATGGGACGGGCGCTCTTGCTGCCTCAACCGCCATTAATCTAACACCGGGATCGATGCCTTATGCTATCGTTGCTGCAGATCTCAACAACGATACTATCACCGACCTGATTACTGCCGATACAGCAACAGCCACCGTTACCCTGCTTGTGGGGGAAGGGGCAGGCACTTTTCTTGAACCCGTTAGTTTGCCTGTGGAACACGCGCCCGAAGGTCTCTGGGTGGGCGATATCACGGGCGATGGTATTGCAGATATTGTAACCGCAAGCCCGGATCACAATACGATTGCAATACTCGAAGGTACAGGAATCGCATATTTACCCGTACGCCTGCTGGCATGCGGCAATATGCCCCAACAAATAACAGCGGCAGACCTGGACAAGAATGGGATTCGTGATCTCATAGCCGGTAATGCAGGATCAGGCGATCTGTCCGTACTATACGGCACAGGGCAGGGACTGTTCGGCGAGGAAGTACGCATTGCAATGCCCCATCCCGTCGGACATTTTGTGATAACAGATCTCAACAGCGATACCATACCTGATATTGCAGCGGCATTATTTGATAAAACCAGCAGTGACAAACAGTCTATCAGCCGCTTTACCGTTTTGCAGGGACACGGCGACGGCAGTTTCGGCACTCCCGCCATTTATGGTTCCGGCTGGTTTGCCCTGGGAATTACCGCCGCTGACATGAATAACAATGGTCATTTGGATCTGGTCACCGCTGACTATAGTTCCAACACGATTTCTATCGCTTATAATCACGGAGACGCTCTCTTCGAATCAGACCGGCGTTTTCCCGTTGGCACAAGTCCGGGACCGGCAATTGCACTGGATTTCACGCAGGACAACAGGAACGATCTGGTTGTCATGAATACGGGCAGCAATAACCTCTCCCTATTGAAAAGTAGTGGTGCGGGGAAATTTGAAGCATTAACATCAATTACCCTGACGGGAAAACCTCTTGCCATGGCGGCGGGCGATTTGAATGGGGATAATAAACAGGATTTGGTGGTATCCCTAACAGCAAAGGCACAAGTGGCAGTCTATCTCGCTACGGGAATGGGGAACTTCGCAGGTGCCCAATCCTTTCCGATACTCATAGATACTTCACGGGGCGCCCCCGAAGTACTTTCGCTGGCACTGGGCGATATGAATAATGACGGCAGCCTGGATATCGTTACAGGCAACAGCCGCCTTGATTCCTCCTCAGTACTGTTAAATGACGGTACAGGGCAGTTTTCAGCCCCCATCGTTTCTGATGTGGGTAATTATCCACGGGATGTCCATCTATCAGATACCAATGGTGACGGCATTCTCGATCTGGTCTTTCTGAGCTCCCGGGATCCCTCCTCCAAAGACGACAGCGCTGACCCCCGTGTGATTCGGTGGTTCGGCAATGGGGACGGCACTTTCAATCAGGAAAATCACTTGCGCTTCGGTACCAGTGAAGCACCGGGAATGTTGGCTATGGCCGATGTAACAGGCAACGGACGATTGGATGCCGTTACAGTACATCCTGGAAATAACAGTGTCTTTATACTCGGTGGGCTTCAAAATGGGAACTTCGCAAAAGCTTCCCGTGTCTATATCGGATATAAGCCTATCGCAGTTACACTGGCTGATATCAACGGAGACAGCCGTGCAGATCTCGCAGTTACCTTAAATGCAGGGAGTGTTGTCGTACGCTTCAGTCGCGGTAATCTGGAGTTTGAAGGTCCCAACAATTTCATTGTGTCGCCGGGCATGACAAAAAGTATTGTTTCCGATGTCAGCGGCGACGGTGTTCTGGATTTGATTGTCACCAATGCTCTTCGGAATGACGTCGGGATTTTATTAGGGCAAACACTTTAAAAACTACGGTTCACTCTTTTCTTGTTGTACACAGAAAGAAAGAAAATTGCTAAATAGGGCGTTTCCCTATCATGTATGCGAGATACTGATATCATTACCTGAGCATTACCCCGCATGAAATTTCGGCAGGTAACTGTGAAAAATATGTTATACTGTATATAATTTTGTAATGATGCAATTGTGTAAGTGCGTAATGCCCTTAACATTTTCGTATGTAGAGATGCCTCTTGCAGGTATATGAAATATGTGTAAAACAGGGTTTAGAGTGAAAACTGCAGGATATCTGAGTGCTGAACAACAAAATAAATAGACTTTATACACCTCTGGGGAATGTCGGTTCCGGATGTATTGGAATTGACCATAGCGGTCATTTCTACAATGATATTTTACATCTCCTGGGACAGGGTCCGGTCATGCCCGACACATTTCCTGTGTTGCGTGCCAGTTTTGGACGCGGAGAGCCGTACATTCGCACCTTGTGTTCCCCGTGGGCAGGTGAAAAAAAGGCGGTCAACGAGAGTGTTCCGCAGTATCTGGAAAAGACGGAATATAAACAGCAGATTTCGTATCCGCTATTGTCGTCCCATCTGTGCGATGATAAGGCTCCGTTACAGGTGGTGTGGACCTGTTTTTCACCTCTTGCACCCTACGATCATGTAGCATCCGTTATACCCTGTATGTTAATGGGTGTGCGTGTAACGAACCCCACGAAGCACCCGGTATTGTGTTCCCTTATGTTCTGCATGAACAATCTGGCAACAGAGATTGCCGGGGACGGAACGGAAAATCCTGCACAGGTTCATTTTGTGCGGATAGAACCAACGGTAAACGACAATCGTACCCATCAGGGAAGCAATCTTTTTCGCGGGTCCATCACCGACGCACAACCGGATGTTTTAAAATCCTATGTGCGCAATGCAGTCCTGTTTGGCGACCGACGCGATATAGGAGATACCGCACGCCCCCACTTTTGCCTGGGTGTAAAAGAGCAAACAAATGCCATAATATCCCGGGGAATATGGGATCCTGAATCTGAGACCAGTTCGGACTACTTTTGGAAAGTATTCAAAGAAAGGGGGATTGCCGCACCACCGCCTCCGGGAACAATCTCCCGTGCGGGTGCAGTATCCTGTGCCACACGAGTTGCGCCGGGTGCATCATACCGCTTTGATTTCCTCTTCTCCTGGCATGTACCGCCAAAATTCTGCGAAGCAATGGGAACCACCAATGGCTACATACAGCACTTCCCGAATGCTCCTGAATCTATTCGCTATGGTCTTTGTCATTTGGATTACCTTTATAAGGCTGTTACCAATTGGCAGCAACAGCTAAGCTCTTCCGGAGTACCGAAGAAATTTTCAAACGCCTTAATTGACAGTACACGCGCCTTTACAACATACATACGCCATCAAAAGAAAAATGGTCTTACATTGTTGGCGCAACCAAGTGGCGACAAGGAAAGTTCGGAGGAGTGGGACTTTCTGAACGCTTTCGCATTGCTCGCATTTGCACCCCGATTTCACGCGGCTGCTGTCACGACTAAACTCCGAAAAATTCAGGAGCAAAGTGAAGATACCACGACGATACAGAATGGCACTTGCCTGCAGCAGTGTGCAGAAGTCATTCTTTCCGCCTATGCAGATGTATTATATACTGGTAATCGTGCTCGTTTCCGGGACTGGTATCCACGTACCGTTTCGATACTTAGTATCGGTCTGCAGCATCTGTTGCAAGAGCTTGCTTCTCCTGAAAAATCCAATACACCTCAGTTCACTGCCACCCTTGGCTTATGGGTTGCCGCCATCAATGCCGTAGTGCTTATGGCACGCGAACAAAACGATGAGGAGAGAGTTCAAAAACGGGAAGCGGTACAACAAGCACTAACCATAGAATATAACACAAGACTGAAAGTGTTGGCAGAGAAAAATGAATCCGCTATAACAGAGAAGGTAAATGCCCTTGCAGGAGCTTGCTATGCGGAATTGCTGAACCTGAACCCATTAGCTTCGGTGCAATGTGTTGAGTCAATGCTTCCGGAATCTTCAACAGTTTCCAGGGAAGCAGGCGTAAATGACAAGCATTCACTTCGTACCCGAATCCTGGTTGCACTTTCCAAAGCACTTTTTACAAGAAAATCAATCGTTCAGCAAAAAGATGCACTGAAACCTTTCCTCACCGACTTGATGAAATATAAAATAGATACAATAACAGGTCAGACTGTTTTGCCCAATCGCCTTGCGTTGTGGACGGTACTACAGGCATTGTCAGGAGTTTATTACAGTTCCCTCCATCATTCTTTGATAATTCGACCTTCATCGCTTGCCGGTTTGGGGGTAACAATCCCCGTGTTCACGCCGGTTTCGTTAGGGAAAGTAAATATTCAGGTTGAAAAAGGACCAAAACTGATCGTTGTACTGCGTATTTCCCTTGAAATACCACTCAGTATTACCTCAATAACCCTACAACTACCCGTCATCATGCATCATATACGCATATCATGCCTTCATGACGGGGAAGCAGTAACAACCAATCAGGAATTATTACCGGGGAATGGAAATACACATATGGTACTGCGATTCAAGTCGCCTATGAAGATCACCAGCACGTTGACCGTACGCTTACGTGAAGCACCCACGGAATGAACACAAAAACAAGCATCTTATGAAGATTATAGGAATAACGGGAGGAATCGGAAGCGGTAAATCCGTTGCAGCTGACTATTTTCGTAAGGCTGGAATTCCTGTTATTGACACAGATAAAACGGGGCATGATCTACTCGAAAATAATACCACCGTACAAAAAGCGGTCATAGCTGATTTCGGAGATGATATTACCGAAGATGGTAAAACAATATCACGGGAAAAACTGGCAGCACTTATTTTTACCGATACCCTGTCGCGTCAGCGTCTGAACGCCATATTGCACCCGGAAATTATTGCAGAAGTGAAACGATACTGTACGGTATTGCAGGAGGCAGGGAAACGGGCAGTCTTGGTAGAAGCGGCACTTATCGGGGAATCAAAGCATAAAGAGCCGTGGCTTACGGCATTGATTTTAGTGGCTGCTTCAGAGAGTGTCCGTATTAAGCGCCTGATGCAGTATCGCGACTTTTCCCGTGAAGAAGCGCAACGCCGAATTGCCGTCCAAACCCCGCCCGAAAAAAAAATCGCACTGGCGGACTGGATCATTGATAACAACAGTCATCTGGAAGCACTGCAAACCCAAGTTCTGCAGATCGCCGAAGAAATCCTTGAAAAAGATAAGTAAAACATCTCTAAAATATGGATACTATCACTAAGAAACTGCCCCTGTTAATTTATGTTACGTAACAACTGTTTCGAACGCACCTTTAAATGCTTCCAGTTTCGCTAGCCCTTGCATTGGTTGTGAGAACTGTATTGCAGGTGCCCACCGACAGCGGGTAAAACGTTCCAGCAACGGCTTCGTAGTTAAAAGAATCTCGGAGTTCTCCACAGCAGGGTCAAGTGTAGTGGTATGCAGCTCTTCGGTCATCTTCCAAATAGCTTCTGCGGTAGAAAGTAAAATAGGCCAATTAATCCATCCCGTGCTCTCCGTTCCATTTGTCAGGAAAGGAAGACTATCGTCAGAAATCCGAAAAATACGCGCACGACCACTGCGAGACGAAAACACCATACCCGAACAAGCCATCTCCGTCATCAGATCGTGAATAGCTTTCTGAGAATAATATAGTTCCCGTGCCACTTCCCGAGGATACCCTGTACCATTCAATGCAAGATATGTCATCACATCGCATCGTGCATTCACGGAAAAAAGTGCGCGCAGCTTTAAGAGAAGACACTGCACTTCACCCGCTGGGAATGCTTGAGAATATCCGCGAGGCCGCAAAGAGCTTCTCTTGAACCCATGCTCCAGGAAAGTTTCTTCGTAATCTGTAGGTATAGGCAAAGAACGACCGTCTGCCAGATAGAATAAGGGTTGGGCTTTCTTTCGCTCATACTCTAACTTGGCAAGAGACTTCCATTTCATAGGCTTTCCATATTGGGACAGCCAGTCCGCCACAGCACTCAACACCTCGCCGCCGCCGAACGCCTCCTGTTGCAAAATATTCTTCATTCGCTGTATATTCAGAAAACTCCCGTTCTTAGTCAGCCAATCCATAACCTCATCAAAAAGTCGCTGATCATAGCGCCCGAGGGAACAGGTAAACAAAAGAAGTGCTTCGGGATCGATGACGTGATGCAGTTCAACATGTTCTTGACCGGAAACCCCTAGTGCGGTCCACTCCCGCCACAAGAACTGGAGAAGCGTTTCCAAATATTCATTCCTAAATTTCTGCAGCGACATCTTTATATCCTAGTGTTTCCAGCAGTTGTTTCAATAACATCAGAAATTCTGACGATACATCGTGTGTAACTGTCCAACGTGCCGCTTGTATCAACTCCCCGGTGCTGGGACATAGTGCTTTGAGATCGCTAATGTGATAACCCCCTCGATCTACAGATGCATAGAGTTTGAAATGAATCTGGTCAATTCTATCAATGAAATATACGACTAAGTATTCACCGTATTTGTGAGCGTGAAGCCTGTCCTGGAACCCATTCGGAAGCCCCATCTGAAACAAACCGCCCTCGCCCCGGCTCGGACCGTTATTGAGCCAATTCTCAGGTAGTTGCATAACCTCTGCCACTTCCCTTGCTGCACGAAGTAACGAATCCGGCAAAGGCACCGGTGCCACCAACTCAACCGAATCGTCAAACATTGCCACAATATCCACATCCATGGTTGTACGTGAAAGAAGACCGGTCACAATCAGAGCCGCACCACCACATACTACTATTTCAACTGGATGTGCTCCATTTCGTTCAAGTCGGCCGTTGAGAAGTTTAAAAACGGCGTCTAGCTGTCGGCCTGTTAACGATTCTTCCATAATATGTATACCTCTTATAATGAGTGGAAGAAGTATATCATAAAAAATGATTTCTAACAACAATAAAATATGCGAGGAGGGGTAATGTATTAATTCATAGCGACATCCATCGTTTGCTTTCTTTTTTATCACCTGTTTTTATTTTGCACCAGCCCTTCGGACAACCGACGAAAAAAGAACGAAGGATGCGACCAAGTGAAGTTTCAAGTTTAGGGATAAAACTATCGCTGCCCGTCTGACATCCTATGCAGGTATGCTGCTGAAGGGTTTTAATCGGTGTTCCTTCGCTATAATCTGGTGTATTGATGAATTACTGTGGTATTGTTTTCCTATGGCAAAAGAATACTATTTTATAAGTGACCTCCATATCGGTGGTGACGGCGCACTTGACCCCTGTGAGTTCGAAACGGAAATGATTACGTTTCTTCGCAGGTTGGAAGAAAAAGACAGGGATACCGAATTGGTTATTGCCGGTGATTTTCTGGGCTTGTGGGAATTCACTACGCTGAACGGTGTAGACAAACTACATGCAATCATTGCCTCTCATTTCGAGTTGTTCCGTCAGTTCCAGTGTACAGGCAGCAAAATACATATCACCGTAATTCCTGGAAATCACGATCATGAACTGGCTACCGATCCTGAGTTCGGCACCATTCTCCAACTCTATAATATACAGCTCGAAGCAAAGGAACATATTACACGTACACTGGCAGGAAAAAGTATCTGGATCGAACACGGTCATCAACACGACGACTATAATCGCTTCGAAATATT
>JAGLCZ010000728.1 GCA_023145975.1 Candidatus Hydrogenedentota bacterium
AATGTGAATACCACCAGGAACAGGCATACGCCAATGGCGCAGGCATATCCCATGCGCTGGAAACTGAATGCGTTGTAATACATCCATAAAGCGGGCACAGTGGTCTTAAATCCGGGACCGCCGCGCGTTAAGATAAATAAATTTTCGTACGTTTGTACCCCTGCAATAATCGTCAGTACCAGCATAAGCTTTATTTGGCTCATGACCATGGGAATATCAATATAGAAAAACTTTTTCAACCCTACACACCCCTCAAGCTTGGCGGCTTCGTTGACACTCTGGGGGATTCCCGACAGACCGGCGTAGTAAATGAGAATCTCTATGCCTCCTGCAAAAGGAAAGCCTACCATGACGCAGGCCATCAGCGCAGTACGGGGATTACTGAGCCAGCCTGTAGCGAAAGATTCCAGACCTACCATCCCGAGCACTTCATTAATCAAGCCTCGATCAGCGTATACTATACCGCTCCAGATAAGCTGTACAGCAACGGCAGGCACAACGATAGGCACCAGGAAGATAATTCGGTAAATGTAGCGGCTTCGATCTCCAGGCAGCGAAAATATAAGTTTGGCAACAATAAGCGGAACGGTTAAGCGTACGCACAGCATAAATATCGTGAGAAAAAGCATGTTACCGAATGCCAGCCATACCACGGGATCGCGGAAGAAGATTTCAGTAAAATTACTGATGCCGACAAATCGGGCGGGGGCTCCTACTTCGAACTCATACAGCGATCCGGTAAAGGCCCAGAAAAAAGGGGC
Source organism: Candidatus Hydrogenedentota bacterium (assembly GCA_023145975.1). Lineage (GTDB taxonomy): Bacteria > Hydrogenedentota > Hydrogenedentia > Hydrogenedentales > CAITNO01 > SLFT01. Next base: position 762 of record JAGLCZ010000728.1, read on the forward strand.
ATAGACGAAAATGCCCAAAAGAATGAGCGGCAGTAACAGCAGTGCATAGCAGCTTAATGCGCCTGTAAACTTGTAGGAGAATCGGAATTTCTTTTCCTGTTTTTCCTCAGGGGGTATCGCCATCAGGCAGCCCTTTCATTGTTGCGCGTATGGGTGCCCGTTTATCCCACGCCTGTTGGAGTGCCTCTATATCAACAGATTTACGTATTAACAGGTTTTCTGTTGCAGCGCGGATATTATCTTCCTGAAATTCCATGAACTCTTCCAGGTCAATCCCGTCGTTGAGATACAATTCCAGCATACGCCGCAGGATTTCATAAAACTTTAAGTCAAAGGTAAATGCCCACTTTGTGGTGGTGTAGCGTTGTTGGAGGATTTCTTCAAAAGGTTTTAAGGCAGGCAGCACTTCCACGCCCACAATATTGGGCAAGACACATTCGTATTCATTAACAATGCGTTCGTAATTTTCAGGAACCGTCATGAATTGTAATAATTGCGTTACCCGTTTCAGGCGTGTTGAGGTGGCAATACGTTCCTTAAAGGGTAAGGACGCATCTGTATCTCTGATGGATGAGTTGGTAATTTCAAATTGAGCGGCAGAACCACCGATAACACACATAGCGGTGTTTGAAGCGAAGGGGGTTACTTCTTCCGTAAACGGGGGCAGGTAAAAAACACCCCAATCGAATTCCAGAGAACGATCCGCCTTCAAGCGGTAGGTTAATACACATGGCGTCCAGAACATCGCTCCGTGTTGGGTGACGAATTCACGGACCAGGTCCAGTGAGGCGATATTGCTGTTACTGTAACTGCGCAGTTCGTACATCAATTCAAAGATCGTGCGGTAGCGTTTGTCCTTTTTAGTAAAGAAGCCCTGATTGAACAGGAAGTATAATTCGATATCGTCCAGATACCCTTGCAGATACCCTTCGCGTACGGGGTCTTGTACAAGATCGATGCCGGGCAGCAGATTATAGTATAGCTGATCGAAAAACAGGTCATGGCACCAGTCGGTCATTACTTCCGCGTTGATGAGCATGGGCGTAATCTTACGGGGGGCTTTTTCGCCGGCTAAGAGCACGGGAGTCTCTGCAATAGTCTTTAGTACCCCTTGAAATTCCGTCCACGTTTTTGGAATATCAAGGTTTAATTGCTGGAATACATCTTTATTATAGTAGATGCCAGTTTCTATCATGTCGTAACTGATGCAGTAATTTTGGTTGTCCGGTGCCGCTTTACCGCGACTGATGGCCTGGTACTGGAACATATCCCACCACTGTTCATACCCCGGTGCTGTTGGGTCGCCCTTTTCACGGATGAATTCGTTGGGGGCTTCCAGGAAGGAATCGAGCGGAATATACCACTCTTTTTGGATATCCACCCACACATCTTCCACATTAACATTGAGGATGTCCGGTGCCTGACCGCTGGATAACTGTGTTACCAGATATTCTCGTGTACCGGGGGTGGTCAGTACTTCAACCCGCGTGTCGGGGAAATGCCGTTCAAATTCGCGGATGATTTCGGAAAGCCCCTTCAGGGGGGAACCAATTCCAAAGGGTACCGAATCCGGCATATAATTTATCCCGGGACTAAAGCGGATAACGTAATCAACAGCTTCCTGCGATTCCGTTTTTGCAGCCTGATCAAGGGCATCTTCCTCGCTTGCAGGGGGCATCAATGCCCATACTGCCAGGGCAATGAAGCAGGCAAGACTGCCAAAGCGGAAAACGCTGCTTAATTTAATATTTCTTTCATTCACAAAGATATTCTCAGAGCGGATGTTTTAGTTTTTGATCAGGCCGATATATAAAAATGGTATATCTGGAAAATACAGTAACTTATTTTGAGCCCTAACTATAAAGCAATAGACTTCTAATACGCAAGCCACACACGATAAAGTTAAATGTAAATGACCGTTTTGGTATTTTTTGGTGAGAAGAGGTATTCTACGTGTTCATTATATTACGATTTCTGTTATTCTGTTGGCTGGTTCCAAAATTCTTATTTGGGAATGAGCAAAAAACAATGTCAGGAGTAATCATGGAGACTTCCAAATCTTTTAAATATCGCTGCTATACCTGTGGGTATGAATGTTCCCTATCTAAGAGTTTCCATTGTCCCCACTGTGGCGATCCCATGGCGCTGCGTGCTTTGGGGACAATTCCAGAGGCCGCGATGAAAACGGTGCCCGGTTCCTTGTGGCATTACGCAGCACTGCTGCCGGTGGAAGAGGAAAGGAATGTGGTCAGTTTGGGAGAGGGTGCAACCCCTTTAGTGGATGCTGCCCGTCTTGCTGAAAAATGGGGGATGGATTCTCTCCAAATCAAAAATGAAACGGTGAACCCCACCGGTTCTTTCAAGGATCGGCAACTGTCCGTGTCCATAAGCCACGCCAAAGAAACGGGTCGGGATACTGTGGCGGTGGTGTCGTCGGGGAATGTGGCTGTAGCGACTGCGGCGTATGCCGCCCGTGCCGGGATGAAGGCGGTGCTGTTCATGCACGGTCAGGCAGGTGCAGGTAAGATTGCCCAGGCTGCCGCCTATGGTGCGCAGGTTATTTGTGTAGACTCGCCCCGTCCCAGTGAAGTGTTCACCTTGTGCATTCAGGCGTGCGATAGGTTTGGGTGGGCACACTTGTCTACTTCAGGGATGCACAACCCCTACAGTGTGGAAGGCGCAAAAACGATTGCCTACGAGTTGTATCAGCAATATGCGGGGCACCTGCCGGACTGGATCGTGGCACCTGTAGGCGGCGGTGGTTTGCTTGGGGGGATTTGGCGCGGACTGCTGGATTTACAACGCATGGGATACATTGAGAAATTGCCGCGTCTTGCAGGGATTCAGGCGGCGGGATGTGCGCCCCTTAAACAGGCGCTGGAACAGGACTGGAGTTTTCAGGAAAGCCTGAAGCATCCCTGGGAGAATCCCGAAACTGTCGCCGGGGGCATTGCCGACGATATTCTCTTTGACGGGCATACCGTACTTCCCGCAATCCGTGAAACCAATGGTATCGTTTTGGCAGTAGACGATGATGCTATTCGGAAAGGGGTACAGACCCTTGCCCATGCGGAAGGCTTGTTTTGTGAACTCACCACGGCGGTGGTGATTGCCGCTATGGAAAAGAATGCCGAACGGTTCCGCAACCAGAATGTCGCCTGTATCCTGACAGGTCACGGCTTGAAAGACCTCGCTGGAAAACCCATCAAGGACAGCGTTGCACCTCCTCATATCCCGCCCGAACTGGAAGCCCTCGAAAGATTGCTTGGGGTATAATCTTTGCTGTATTTCCTCCGCTACGAAATGCCTGACAGCGGAATGGATGCAGTTGCCGGGGTGTCATAGGGCAGGGAGCAATTGTGTTCTATGCGTGAGTGAGCAGCAGCGGCTATCATGGCACCGTTATCCACACAATAGACAAAAGGCGGCAGGAAGAGTTCCGCATCTAATCTTTCTGCAGATTCGCGCAGACATTTGTTGGCGGCAACACCACCGGCAATGACGAGTCGGTGTATGTCCGATTGTTTTATTGCACGGGCGGTTTTCAGCATGAGTGCATCGACGGCGGCTCGTTGAAAAGAAGCAGCTACATCGGGCACGGGCGCATCGGGCTTTTCGCGCAGCAGGTATAATACGGCAGTCTTCAGACCACTGTAACTGAAATCAAGGGTGTCTTTTTTAGAGAGTCCCCGGGGAAGTGCATACGCGGTATCACTGCCTGTTTTCGCGGCTTCTTGAATGGAAGGACCACCGGGGTAGGGAAGTCCTAACAGGCGCGCCACTTTGTCAAAACATTCGCCTACGGCATCGTCCCGGGTAGATGCCAGGATTTGATAGTTGTGGGGCGTGTCACATTGTATAATTTGCGTATGCCCGCCACTGACGATCAGAGCAAGATAAGGGAAGTCGGGTCGTTTTTCGCCCAGAAATGCACTGAATAAATGTCCTTCAATATGGTGGATAGGTAAAAAGGGGATTTCCCAGGCACAGGCTGCCGCCCTGGCAAAACCGAGTCCGACCAGGAGCGAACCCATGAGTCCCGGACCGAAAGTAGCGGCAATACCGTCTATCCCGGGACACTTCCCGTTGCTTGGGAGTCCCGCTTCACACAAGGCTTCTTTCATAAGTTGGCTGATAATTTCGGTGTGCATGCGCGATGCAATTTCCGGTACTACCCCGCCGAATAAACGATGGGTGTCTATTTGTGAAGATACGACGTTTGCCAGTACTTGACTTCCATCCTTTACGACTGCAATGCCCGTTTCGTCACAGGAGGTTTCGATACCTACTAAAATACTCATCGTACTACCTCCGATATACGTATCAGTTCAATGTTTATTTCTTTCATTTTCGGTAATTCCTCTTTTAACACGGCAATGGTATTGACCCGAAAATGCCCGATACCCACAGCAGTTCCCTGCATCCGGGCACGGGCAACCAGTTCCGCCAGATATTTCCTTATTTCATCGGGATCGCTGCTGTTATCAAGAAAGATATTGCGGCGGGCACAGGGGATATCCATTTTGGAAGCGAGGTCATAGGCGCATGATTCCCATGTGGTACGGCTGTCCACAAAGAAAAGTTCGTGTTCCTTTACAACCTCAAGAAACCATTCCACCCGGTCAGCATCCATCGTGAAGGCGGTGCCGGTGTGGTTGTTGACCCCAATGGCTCCGGGAAACTGTTCCATACATTCCAGGGTGCGCTGATGAATTTCCTCCCTCGTCATATCCAGTTTTAATTCTCCTGGAAAAGTGTGGATAGTAGTCGTTGCACTGGATTGCATAGGCATGTGCAGCATGACTTCAAAGCCGGCATTGAGGGCATCTTTCGCAGTTGAGCCTGCAAAGGGAGTGTCCGGTAAAATGGACAGGGTGATAAGGTTGTTCAGCATAAGTGCCTGGCGGGTAGCCTCGCCGCCATAGCCTCCGTCATCAAGAATGATTGCGATTTTCCCCGGTCGTAAATTTTTAACTACCTCCGGGTCCTCTACTTTGGCTATAGCTTCAGTCTGATCTGCAGCGGGCACTATTTCAATAAGGTTCTCCACTAATTCTTCATCAGTGGAAAGGATAATTTCTTGTTCTGTACTATCTCCCGCTGATGAAGGGACAAGGATAGTTTTCTGC
>JAGLCZ010000729.1 GCA_023145975.1 Candidatus Hydrogenedentota bacterium
CGAAGTGCAAGAAGTTGCTTCCGGTTAAAAACGGATAATTCATTGCCGGACTGGAGATAGGCCATTCCTTCCGATACAACGATACGGTTTGCGTCAGGATAAAACGCTAACTTATCTCTGGAACGGATATCCTTCTCGGAGAATTGGACATCTTTCTGGTTATTCGAATCAATGATTAAATGGTCATCATGTGTAAGCAGTGCAAAGACACCTCCCGCACTTTCAATTGTACGACGGCGTTTCCCATCCAGGCGATTGAACATAATGGGAGCGCTGCGGCCCTGAAGAGCATAGAGGCTGTCTGATGATGCAAGCATTGCTCCCTGTAACGTCTGACTCTTGTATTCCTTCCGGTACGCCCCGTCTACATCATCTGCACCTGTTTCGGCATCGACAGCGCACAGGTAAGACGGCCGCCAGGGAAGCAGGGAAGCTCCGAAGTAGGCCATCCCTGCTTTCACCAGCACCCCGGTACGTACGGGCGCCAGGGAAATCAGTTTTCCGTTGCTTGGCACAAGACGAAGTTGAGGAGAAGCCTGGTATTGCCAGATCAAAGCGCCACTTTGCGCATCAACACAATAGGCACAACCGTCGTCAGAACCAAAGTAAACACGCCCCTGAAAATAGGTGGGCGCAACACGCACAGGACCCTCCGTGAAAAAATGCCAGCGTTCTTCGCCTGTAACAGCGTCAAGGCAATGGGCTGCGTCATCTACAGAGGAACCGAAAAAGAGAAGGTCACCGACAGTAGTTACGTGATAGACCGGATCGAAGTTGCGCATTGACTTCAGGTCTTTCTGAACCGAGTAGGAATCCCACTTGGCCGGACCTTCCCACGCAGGTTGTGGGGAAAACGAGGAGGTGTATACCCACTTTTGGGTCAGAGGCAAATTGAGCTGTTCTTCTGTTACGCCGCTTCTGTGTGTATCATGCTGGTAGGTGGGCCATTCTGACGCTGCCACCCATGTACTTGCCAGAAACATAGCGCCAATCAATACTGCCGTCATCATATAAATTTGTTTTTTACTCATTGGTGTCATTCCCCCTTCTTCATGTTTATAACGGGTGCAAAACAGACGGAGGTTTCTATCCACCCGCCGCAACTGCATCCGCCCCCACCTTCAGGTGCCAGCAGTAAACCGTCTGCAGTTATAGTACTAAGCCAGCAGCTGGGTCGTAAATTGACCCATGCCGTTACTTTTTCAGATTGCAGGTCCCACATTGCAGTACGCCTTTGTTGACCCCGGTAGATGAGTGCATGATTTGTAGCAATGACGGCAGAACATCCCTCACGCCGTCCCATTTTTTCGGTTACAACCTCCCCTGTTTTTATGTTATAGCCGATGGGCTCAATATAGGCTGTGCCTCCCGCGATGGCCACATGCTGCATATGGGTTCCATGATTATCATTCAGCCAGGGATGACGAGTATCCCAGGTCGACTTCCCTGTATCGGCTTTGTAGCCATACAGATAATAACTGCCTGCAGTGGATGCTGTAAGAAGCAAGTGTTCTTCGGCATAACTTAAAAAGAAGACTACAATTCCATCGGCCGTGTCAA
>JAGLCZ010000073.1 GCA_023145975.1 Candidatus Hydrogenedentota bacterium
CACCTTCACCTTCTACGGGTTCACCCTCACCTTCGCCTTCACCTTCCGTGGGTTCACCTTCACCCTCGCCTTCACAAACGGTTTCGCCTATATATATAGGGACGAACGTGTCTTCAACAATATTACGAACACGTTCTCTTGTGACATATTCGTCAAAAGTGCCATCTTCATTTTCATCGTACCCAAGCCGCAAGGTGATTTCAGGACCATATGCTTGAAGAGAGAAATCACCGTTCATGTCAGTGGTTGATCTGATACCCCAGTCCGCATTGTGTAACTGAACATGTATTCCAGCAAGTGGCACGCAACCTTGATATACAGTTCCTGAGATTGTGTTCTGTTGCTGCATTCCATGAGAAAGATAGCGATAGGTCACCACTGACGAATTGTACTCACGAACATAATCCAGAGAAACAACACCAATATCGCGGGCAAGAATGTAGTGCCCGGTACCCCTTACAGAATCTGGTGAAGTACCCTCGGTGTTGTCGATATAGACAGCAATACAATCTTCAAAGACGTTCCCGTCAATTTCAGCACTACCAATCACGTCTATTGAGTAATGGTTGATGAGGTTGTAGAAATTCTCTCCATCCCATGTCAGATTGTTAAAAGTATACGTTCCAAAATCGTCATCATGAAAAGTGCTTGGGATAACAAGACAATCAAAGATCATCATAAACGCCTGACCAACAGATGGATATCCAGCATTGAATAATGTGTAATGTCGCCCGTCCACCAAGTAGTTATTCCTGCCTCCTAATGAACTGTCCTGAATATAACCGGAAAATGTGTAAACGAAATCCCTGGACGAATCATGTGGCTGTGAAACCGCCCAAATCTCAGTATCCAGAGCATTGATACTATCCGTTATGTTATATTGGATACCATATCCCACTTGGGCCGGAAAGAAATAGTCTTCGCCATGATAGGTAGCTTCCCCTTCACCTTCGACAGGTTCGCCCTCTCCTTCCACAGGTTCGCCTTCGCCTTCTAGCGGTTCTCCCTCACCTTCGCCTTCACCAGAGTATTTTGCCGCTATGCGGAAGCCGATAAAATGGGTTCGGCGTGTCGGCTCAGCGTCAAAACAAGTAGCAGAGCGACAATTTCCGGCACGGCTACCCCAACTACCACCACGGATTATTCTGAAAGAGGTCGACGGGACTTTCCAGGCACTACCATCGTTGGGGGCACCCACATAATTGTCATGCCAATAATCCTCAACCCATTCATATACACTCCCGCTCATATCGTATAGGCCAAATGCGTTAGATAGTTTACCGCCAACCGGTTGAGTACCAGGAGATACCTGATTAGCCAAGTACCACATATAGTCGCTTCTGTTTCCCGGCAAGACACCTGCTGCACAATCTTCACGCTCATCATCGGCGCAATCAAGGGAATCCCCAAAATAGAATCTAGTCGTTGTTCCGGCTCTACAAGCGTATTCCCACTCCGATTCACTTGGAAGTCTTACGGTAAACGAGTCTTGACCTGTTGAGTTAAGGTGCTCGTTCAAAGTGACGACAAAATTCTGTGCATCATCCCAACTCAGAAAATTGGCTGGAAAATTATCTCCAGTTCCCGCATCTGGAGCCGAGCCTGGCCATGACCCCATCAAGGTAAGCCATTGAAGTTGCGTAATCTCGAATTTTCCTATATAGAAGTTATTTAAAATATTTACTGTGTGTTGCGGAGCCTCTCTCTCGTTGCTGAACCTTTCATCCGGATACCGCCCCATTAGGAATGAACCAGATGGGATATTAACCAGTACCAGCGGTACATCGCCGGGAAGGGTTATTGTCAATTCCTCGATAGGTTCTCCCTCGCCTTCTACGGGTTCAGGATAAACAGTTACATATTGCGATGTACTGTTTGACTCACTGGGCGAAATATCCGTTGCCTGGCTATGCTTATAATAAATTGTAAGTTGCACTTCATATTGCCCCGGCTCTTCATACTGATGGACAGGCGCTGAATCCGTGCTGTTGTTCTCATCACCAAATCCCCACAGATATGCCCTGATTGGTCTTACACCCGGCTGTTGTGCCGAAACAGTAAAATAAATGTCCGTATCTGTATGGGCTTCACTTGGTGTAAAAGAAAAATCAGGTACAGGCGCAAGGTCAACATAAATATCATGACTTATCTGAACCTCTGAATCTCCGACAGTTACCATAAGTGCAACCGGATATACCCCTGACATTAAAAACTGGTGCGTAACGACCTTGCCGGAGGCTGTATTTCCATCACCAAAATCCCATGAATACATTTCAGCTATTTTTTCAGGGACATCTGTAGCGTAGACTGTAAAATCAATATCCTGCCCTACCCAGGAATATTCAGAAGACCATGTAAAATCGAATTGTAATGAAGATTCCCCTTCTACGGATTCCCCTTCACCCTCTACCTCTCCTTCTGCCTGCTCTCCTTCTTGTTCGCCCTCACCTTCAGTAACTTCCCCTTCTTCAATCTCACCCTCTACAGTCGTCTCGCCTTCATTTTCTCCTTCTTGTCCAATTTCAATGATTTCCCCTTCTTCAGGGTCCCCTTCAACGGAATCAACAACCACACTGAAATTTACAGTTACTTTTATACTTTGCTCAAGGGTCACTATTAACGGATTTTTTGTGTTTTCTATGTCACCAGACCAACCGTTGAATATATACCCGTCACTTGCGTAGGCAGTAAGCGAAACCAAGTCGCCTTTTTTAAAACTATTCCAGTCTGGCTCCTGGTTAACAGTTCCTCCTTCATAAGGTTCAACATTAACAGTCAAAGTAACTTTGGGAACACACCCACAAAAAGAAGCAATAAATACGACAACCAATATGCCGCGAATCGTGACAAAACCATTCCATGTATTCATTTCCCTGCTCCTGACCTTATATCAATGACCTTTCCCAACAACGTAAAAGCATAACTTCCCAAAAGAAAACCACATAATAATCCAACCAATACAGGTGAAGCAAGCAGGCAACCGTTTCCTCCAGCGGTGCAAAATCATGGCTTAGTTTTTGTCATCTATTTTCAGGTGCATGTTTTCTAGTTTTACAAGAGACAGTTCTGGTGTGATTTTTTTTGTTGTATATAAATTAGCGGTAAATGGATTTTTCTCAACTGCGGAGTTTATGGGGCCGCCTTAGCAAATCGAATTTGAGACGGAAAGCGTATCCTGTAGATTGCCATTTCGGAGATTAGTTGGTTACGAAGGCTTTCCAGCAATAAATAAGCGATATGTTTTAGTACCCGGGATGATTCATCAAGCAAATTACTTTTGGCAAGCAGCTGCATGAACATATGGGCAATCTGAAGTATAAGGTATAGGCAATACATAGCATTGATGTCGTTGCAGTTGCAGAAGTGTTCCATTTGATAGCCAATTTTCTGTTCGTTAAACCCTTCGTTTTCAATTTTCCATCGCATCCTCCCAGCCCCTGCAATTTCCAACACATTTTTTCGAGTTACCGTAAACGATGTTAACCATGTATAAGTAGTCACCTTTCCTTCTTTGTCGACCTCTTCGCATAACACAAATCCCAGCACTCTACCTTTGTATTGAAGATTATCCAGCCAGTAAAAACTTTGGTGAACCTCTCCCTTATCTTTTAGTTTTGTGGATACCTCCAATTTATTCTCCGTATGTAGAGCAAGCAGTTCAAGTGCTTCATCATAAAGTGTGGGTATAGAACCTCGCTTAAAACAGCAGATGAACTGTTGCTTTTCCTGGAGCAATAATTCAAAAGTAGGACTTTGGGCATAAAGAGAATCCAATAGATGTACGAATCGCTGACGTGGAAACACATCCTTTATACGATG
>JAGLCZ010000730.1 GCA_023145975.1 Candidatus Hydrogenedentota bacterium
GCCCCTTTATGGCATCAATATTTTCGCTGCTGTAGTTGGTCAGTCCACGGGCTATGGCATCCCTTTCCCCGCTCACAATACGCACAGCGGCGCCAGCGCTGAACTTACCTTCCACGCGAACAATGCCTGCCGGCAGCAAGCTCTTTCCCTTATGTAACAACGCATTATGAGCACCTGCATCAATATACAATGTGCCGGTGGTGGTGCGTCCGAATGCAATCCAGCGTTTCCGATGGGACATGGACACCTTTGCAGCAGGAAAGCGGGTACAAGGTACTTCTCTGCTTAAGACACGATGAATAACCTGATCCAAATTCCCGGAGGCAATAATACAATCCACCCCGGCGGCAGTAGCAATCCGTGCCGCTTCCAGTTTTGTACGCATCCCTCCAGTAGCAGCAATACTTCCTGCCCCCCCTGCCGCCAACTCGATTTCCGGTGTAATTTTCTCCACCTCCAACAGCAGTTCAGCTGCTGCATCCTGTTGCGGATTTTTGTCATAAAGTCCTGCCACATCAGTAAGAATAATTAACTGATCCGCGTTAATCTTAATCGCTATTTTTGCAGCAAGTGTATCATTATCGCCAAAACGTAATTCTTCGGTTGCCGTGGAATCATTTTCATTGACAATTGGAATTACATTACCCATGCTGAAAAGAGTCAGCAGCGTATTTCGTACATTCAGGTAATTACGTCGTGAATCCAAATCCGATTGGGTCAGCAATACCTGAGCAGAGGTCAAGCCCTCACCATAGGTACGAAAAAGTGTCTCGTAGTAGTGCATCAAACGTGCCTGACCCACTGCAGCTACCGCCTGTTTTTCAGGCAATACCGCTGGACGCTTCGATAACGATAAAATCCCCATACCACAGCCTACCGCACCGGAACTGACAATGAGGATATCTATCTCTCCTTCATGTTTGAGTGCACAAATCTCTTTGACCATATTCTCAAGGGCATGCCCTTCAAAGGCATGATCGCCTGTTAACAAATTGGTGCCAATTTTAATAACAAGCCGCTTCACGGGACTGGAATCGGTTTTCATGATTTCTCCATAAGCCACACGGTGAAAATAATATCCCCACCCGACAATACGGGAACAGGAATGCTAAGACTAACTTCATTGCTGGTATTATAAACCATGTCCCCTGCACCACAAAATTACAGATGCCGCCGCCAGGTTCAAACTCGAAACGCAGCCCTCTTTTGATTAAAGATTTTGGGAAGTGTTGTGTAACCAAGAGTGCCGCTGACCTTCGGAATACGCAGCATGATATGAGAACTGGCGGGAGTATGAGTTGCCCGTGGGAATACCGGAATCCACCGCAATTGTCTACCCCTCATGGATGACCGTATTTTATGCGACTCGTACCGCGTCCCACAAAATCGGAATAACGGAAGGCTGTTGTATTTTGTAGGGGCGGACCTGTGT
>JAGLCZ010000731.1 GCA_023145975.1 Candidatus Hydrogenedentota bacterium
CTGTGGTGAAATCCTTTTTCTCTTTCTCATCCTTTTTCTCTTTTCTTCTCCTCGTCTTCCTTTCTCCCTTTCTTCCTTTGTGTTCTCTGTGTTCTCTGTGGTTAAACACCTCCGAACGATGCGCTACATAGCCTCGTCATTCGCGGCAATCTGGTATTACGCGAGAGTCTTCCGAAAATGAGATTGCTTCGTCCCTCGCAATGACGGATTGGATTTGTAGGGGCGGACCTGTGTGTCCGCCCTGCTGTGATTTTGCATTGATTTGCTGAACAAAAGAAGGTATTCGGAGCATTCATACTACCAAAAATAGGGGCGCATTACTGTTCTAATTGCCGCTCTATCTGTATCGCACGCCGCTCCGCCTGTTCAGCGGCACGAGAACCCGGTTCGATGGAAACTATTTCCGAGTAAACATTCAATGCACCATTGAGATCACCCGAAGCATAACGTACATCTGCCAAACGGTTCATGGTGGCAATATCGCCGGGACGTACTGACAACGCCGTCTCGTAATATTGCTGTGCCTGCACATAGTCCCCGTTGCGTCGGTAAATTTCTGCCATCTGTTGATAGGGCTTCGGATTGTCGGGGGCCATAGCCGCCATATTTTCGTATTGGGACAGTGCTTCCCCGTAGTTACCCATACGTCGCTGATAGTCCGCCCAGGAATTTTGCGCATCCATAGATTCCGGCATGGTCTCTGTCCATTGTGACAGCACCCGTGCTTCATCCTCCCGCGCGTTCATGCTGCGATACAGGTGCGACATCCTGATATAGTCTCCGGTAGTTCCCGGTGCCATTTGTTCATAGTCATTGGTATATTGGTATGCTTCCGTATCCATGCCCACGCGCATGTATGCTTCCGCCAACAAATAATAGGGTTCTGTATCATCCGGTAATGCGTCCAGCCATTGTTGACAGGTGCTGATCTCGTTATTCGTTGCCCCAACCTGCCGCTGCAGCTGCGCCATTTGTTTCCATATTCTGGGGTCACTTTGATTTTCTTCCAGACTTTGCTGCAGCATTTCTTCTGCTTCTGCATAGTCGCCGTCCTGAATATGTTGTTGTGCCTGAATCAATAATGCTCTGGAATGTGCTGCAATTTCCTCCGGGGTTTTCTCCCCTTTTTTGCCGCGATCCCTGGAGCTACGCGGCTGTTTATTTGTGCTGGCTCTTCCTGTTGCCGCCGTTGCGCCCGTTACTGCTGTGCTATTCTGTTTTTGTTCCTGTCCGTTCTTACCCGCTTCTGATTTTGATGCTGACTGTTGGCGCTGGTGGTTGGCAACATCATCATGGGTTAGTACTGCAACTGCTTTCCCGTCGGCTGTTACCTTAGTTTCTTCCGGAGAAGGTGTTTTTCCCGTATCGGTACCCCGTGAACTTCCTCTTTTCGTGCCCATAGGGCTGACAGAAGAATCTTCTGATCCGGGTAAGCCTGCCCGTGCTTCAGCGGCATCCAGGCGTAATACCAGCCTTTTAAGAGCAAGATGCTGGTGTGCGGCAACAACGGTCATCACCACCAGTAATACACCTAACACACCTATTATTATTTGTTTATACATGATTTATTACTATACATTTCACCCTGGTTATTGTTTCAACAATGATGCAATAAAAACACACCGTTTAGATAACGTTCTCTGTGAATAAAAGGAAGACAAATAACAGAGGAGCAAGAGGAAAATACTTTTTTTTAGTGCATTTCCACGCTGCAATCGCCAATAGCGGGGCGATAGTAATGAAACTCAACATTTGGATGTTTTGCAAGCAGACTCATCGGTACCGCAACATCCGCTATACCCTTGCCAATCATATAAGCAGTCAACCGCATCCCAAAGGGATTATCGTGGTTCCCTGCCTGCCAGATGGATACCTTCTCTGCTTTCCATGTTTCTACGGGGCCCACCGTGATAGCCTGGGTGGGTACTTCGGACAAGCGGCCGCCTCCCGAAGTGCGCGCATTCTGCATGATCGTCATGGGATGTAAATCCACAATACGGGTTCCCTGCTTTAGGTATTCTTCCGGTGACGGCGGCGCGTCTATCCATGCGCCCACCCGCTGCGGCGGATCATTAAACGCCCAGTGTTTCACATCACCTTGACCGCCCTGTATGACTGCACAGCGTATCTGATCAAAAGAAGCACTGTACGCTGCTAAATCGTCATTTGGAAAATGCAGATTTTCGGGGCGGGGGCGCAGTTCAGGGCGCATCCGGTTAAAACAAAGATCCATGTCTGCTTTCTGAAAGGATAGGGGATGGGAGCCGACTACCGCCTTGCCGTCAATTACCCATTCGTCCATACCCCAGAAATGAGCATC
>JAGLCZ010000732.1 GCA_023145975.1 Candidatus Hydrogenedentota bacterium
AACAATCTGTTTCTGCTAAGGATCGCATTGTAGCTATGTTGATTGCGTTGTTTGCGCCAAAATCCATTCTGTTTCATATGGTTGGAGCAGAACAAAAAACTGAAGACGATATTGCTACCATTATCTTTTCCAGCGGCAGTGAAGGTATTCCCAAAGGGGTGGTACTAAGCCATAGGAATATCATGGTTGTTGTAGAAAGTGTTCGTGAAATGTTCCCCCATGATAAGCGTAGTTGTCTTGTGGGGTTTCTCCCCTTCTTTCACTCCTTTGGCTATTCCGTAAGTCTGTGGACTGGACTGCTGGAGGGACTGCTAACTGTTTTTCACCCTAACCCGTTGGAACCTAAACCTATTGGTCAACTGATTAAGAAATATGGGGGATCTATCATGATAGCCACTCCCACTTTTCTACAGGGGTTTATACGGCGTTGTACTCCGGAGCAACTCGCCAGCCTCGATTGTGTAATAACCGGTGCGGAAAAATTACCAGAACGAATCCAAACCGCATTCAACGATCGTTTCTCCATCGAACCCATGGAAGGATATGGCACTACTGAATGTGCCCCTGTTGTTTCCGTGAATATACCTAACATTGAATCCCCCGGATTTTATATGGAATACAGCAGGCAAGGAACCATAGGAAGACCTTTTCCCCATCAAGTAGTAAAAATAGTAGATCCCGATAGCCATGACGAGCTGCCTGTTGGTGAAGCGGGACTTCTTATGGTCAAGGGGCCTAATATTATGGTGGGCTATCTTAATGATCCCGAAAAAACGGCAGAAGTATTACAGGATGGCTGGTACGCCACCGGTGATATAGCCACCGTTGATGAGGACGGATTCATTACTATTACCGATCGACTTGCCCGTTTCAGTAAAATCGGGGGTGAAATGATTCCCCATAACCATATCGAAGAACGACTGCACACACTGATTGATCTTACTGAACAAACGCTGATTGTTGCTGGTATACCCGATGAGTCTCGAGGCGAATGTCTTGTCGTGCTTCACACACTGGATGACACACAGTTAGCAACTCTTAAGGAACGACTAAAGAAATCAGATTTACCCAATATCTGGCGCCCGCGTCCCAACTCTTTTTACCGTATCGACGCCATACCGCTTCTTGGTACTGGAAAAATGGATATCAAGAAAGCCAAACAAATGGCACTCGAATTGGCTGGAAATAAAAAGTAGTTGCCACGTTATATTGCTGGCGGTGATATAAGAGTGCTGTAATTATGGTCGGGTAAGTAATAGAATTTCATATACCAGATTATGGTGTTGGGTTTCTGTCCTATCGTAATGACGAAAGAAATTCGTACTGAGTGTCATCGTAGAGTTCTTGATAACGAGTAAATGAAAATACATCTATTAAATTTTGTGATCCCTATAATCCGATCTGCAGAAGGTTGGTTTACAGGAACAGCGTATATTTTGTGGTAGTATATGTGCTAAGAAGTTTAGCATTTATACCTAAAATATTACAGAGGTTTATCCCATGCGCATTTTATTCTTTTCCTTATGTATCATACTAATTATTTTTTCAGGGTGCGGTAATCTACCGCAAAAGGATACCCCCGCCCCCCCGGAACCTGTGGGACCACAAACAAAGTCAGAAGTATATGCACGGATCAGTCCTGCCATTAACCCATTGCAAAGTGCATTGGCACCCACCTCCCCGGGTATTTCTGACTTTGAACGTGAGCAAGTTATGGTAACGCTTCGCAATGCCATTGTTACTTATGGTTCCTTGAGTTTTGGACAGGAAGCACTCCGTGATTTAGGCTATACAATCATGGAAATCGCTCAAAAAGCAGGGACGGTGAACCGGTATAGGCTTGTACTGGTATGCATAGATGCCATAGAGCTGCTTTCTATGGAAAGCCATTTGCTCAACCGA
>JAGLCZ010000733.1 GCA_023145975.1 Candidatus Hydrogenedentota bacterium
TGCCTGAGTACAGTCAGTGTCCGAAAACCAGTGTTTGCCTATAGTAACCCCAGTAAGTAGAAAAAAAGACACGCAGAAAGCCGTGTAAGCGGTCCCACCACCCACCCAATAATCACGGCTTTATATCTGCGTGTCTTTTTTCTTATGCGCTATCTTGCGAATCAAACAAGAAAACAAGAAAGAAAAGCGGAACTAAGACAGGTTGTGCAGATATATAATAGAACTGAACGGAAAGGAACTAACGATAAATACCAAGTATGCACACTAAATAATATCTATCGTTTTTTCCCATCGGGTGACGCATGAATAGGCAATGTGGCTTTAAACCGCGTGTCCCTGTAGCAATCTGTAATAGAATAAAGAAACCTTACGGTGGTCTACCCGCTCCTCTCTATTGTGTTGTGAAAGATGTTTTTACCGTTTTAATACAAGAGTGTCACTTGTGTCGGTTGGTTTTTTCTGCGGATGCCGTAACAGACACCCGCAGAATTTTTTCTAGTTTTTGTTGATTTTGCGGAACCAACGATCCAGTAAATCTATATACCGCCGCCCCGTTTTTTTCTCCGAACCTTTAAGGTTCTTTGTGTCCCTGCAAAGCCATTTTGTGAGCACTGAAGCAGGTATTCGAGATTCAACAGCAATATCCGCAATTGTCCAATGCCGGTTTACCATGAACCAGTTCCGAATATCACACCTAAGATTTTCTTGTTTATCAGGGTTCATTTTTGCCCCCTCCTATTTGGGATTGAATCAGCCGCAACAATTGCTATATACAACGCACCGATCAGGAATGCAGGAATATAATGGATTATTTCCCGAGGATACCCGACGAAATCGCACAGAGTGCAGAGGTAAATATACATTATATATCGCTCCTTACTTCAAACCAATCAGAGGAAATTGGAAATGCAACAGAATTGCCAGATTGTGTATATTTCCCAGCAATATCTATTTCCCTTATTCGATCTTGTAGCGTATATTTTACAAGCAATTCAATTTCAGACAACCACCGTACCAACAAATGATTCATATAACCGTTAGCATGGAAGTTTTTTTTCATACTTTCCGCAAAGTCATCACTGAAAAGGTGAAGCAATCCCCGGTATATTTCCCCGTAGGATGCAGGATTTATAATTTGGTATTGTCCCGGATCCAAAATACGAAAACCATATTTATCCCGTGGGAAATTAAAGAAAGGAGTATTCATATACGCCATATCAACAGACTTCCCAGCAACCCGCGCTAGCCGCCGCTCCCGTGCCGTAGGAAGCCGTAAACCGTATAAATGAGGATAAGTACAATCCTTACTACACAGCCCAAGCCGTAATATTTCCGCTCGATCCGCCCGACTGCAGTAGATAGGAAACCATGAATCAGGATCGCCATGGTCAAGCTCGCTGCGATGGATATTAACCATCAAAAATACATCAATCATAATCTAACCCTTTCGGTTGTATACATGGACTTCCCATGTATGATTACATTATACCAGATAATAGGGTAAAATGTCAAGTTTATTTTCGGAATAAAGCAGGAATAAAGCAGGAATAAATCTATATACTGTGTCCCAAATCGGGACAAAAATTTTCAAAAAAAATCCTCCGCTACGCTCCGTTTTTTTTGAAAGAAAGGTTGCGGAAATACCGCGCTATTTTTTGGCGCTACGCGCTGCAGAGAAGAGCAAAAAAAAACGGCGGGTACGCCGTTAAGCGTAGTCATAGCCAGGGTATTGATAGTCCTTATGGTGTATATAGTCTTGGGTGTAATCCTATAGGGGATATTGCAGGTAGTATTGTGGGTATGGGTAGTGGTGTTGTTCTATTGTCTGTATCCAATAATGCAGTTTACTTCACTACGTTCGTTTTACTGTCTATTTGGGATACGTGTATTGTTATTTAGTTTAAGTAGTTATAGAAGAAATAGGATCAAGAATATTAAGACTAGAAGAATCATAGATCGTATAGGAATGATAGATCGTATATATTCTTTTTGTAAACCCGTTCGTTTTTTTTTTCGTTACGTTTTTTTTGCGACCGCTCGCTCTTATTTTTTTTGTCGTTCCCGCTCTTTTTTTCTTTACGCCATACCCATATCCGTTTTTTCTTGTAAGTCCTCCCCACGGGCATCCTCGACGTTCCTGTGCGTGTTTTTATAGTGTATTTACTATCCTGTTAATCCTGTTGTAATCCTGATGCAATCCTGTTGCCGTTTTGTCATGCCCCTGGTTATGTCCGCATTTATTCCTGTTGTGCCGTGGTGGTCATCCTGGTACGTGTTTGTGTTATTCCCATACCGTCATAATCTAAGTGATACTTCTTTTTTGTGGTGTAAATCTGATTTTCTCGTGTTG
>JAGLCZ010000734.1 GCA_023145975.1 Candidatus Hydrogenedentota bacterium
GAAACTACCTTCATAAGTTCGAGAAGCGCTTCCGTAGTCTTTGCCTCCAACCCTTCTTCATCCTTCTTGACTTCAATTACACGATGTTCCACCACTTTGCCGGATTGATCTATAGCGGCAAGCGAACGTTTTCTAGCTGACCAGGCACATACCCCAATCACAGGAACTGCGCCTGCAGGCAAAGACAACAATAAATTTCGGACATGATCGCGACAAACCTGCACCATAACATCGTCTGCCTTGCGACGTACCATAGCAAATACTTCCGACTCGATGGCAGGCCGCAAAAGACGCCGGTAGGCATCAGACACAGAAATACGTATTTCGTTTTCCCAGATAGTACCCGGTTCACGAACAAAACGCTTCGCTATGCTATCTATCAAGACTTCATCATCAATCACTAAATCCACACGCAACGCAGCATCCCGTTCACCACGCAGTATAAGAAGTAATTTATCTTCTGGAACTGACTGTAATGACTCTGCAAAATCCGAAAATTCGGTGTAACGCGCAGCCCTTTCAGACTGTACCTTTGTAGCATTTACAACCAGCTTCCCCTCTTCAATGAGGCAACGTCGAACCTGTCCCCGAATTTCCCCGTTCATGGCAATACATTCGGCAAGAATATGACGCGCCCCTTCCAGTGCTTCTTCTTCAGACAATACTTGTTTTTTCTGAACCACAAAGGAGCTGGCATAAATCTCAGGAGGGGGCGATGCAGACGATTGTGCCCAAATATAATCAGCTAAAGGAAGCAAGCCCTTATTGGCTGCAATTGCCGCACGATTATTACGCTGCTTTTTAAAAGGAAGGCTTAAATCTTCGAGACGCAAGTGATCCTCGCACCCCTCAAACGTGACACGAATATCATCCGTAAGCTTGCCCTGCTTTTCAATATTTTCAAGTAACGCATCCCGACGTGTTGTCAGAGCTGTATAATAATCGTTACGATCTGCAATACGCTCCAGCTTATTCTCACTTAGACCACCAGTTTTATCCTTACAATAACGTGCCACATAGGGTACGCTGGCACCCTTATTAAACAGTGCTACTGCTTCAGTTACCTGCTTCTGCTTAACATTGACATCCCCGGCGATAAGACCAATAAAGCGTTCTTGAATCATGAAAAACTCCACTAAAAAAATAAATCCGGATACTACCTGTGCAAAAATAAATATTCTTGCCTATTTCTATAAAAAATGTACTGATTGCACATTCATGACAATACTACACGTTGAAAACAATCAACGAACCTGTCGAGTGTATCAAAATTATATCTTACAAGCAATTTTCTGTCAGGTGCAAAGATTATTTTCAGAATTTATATACCCTTACTTACTGTACATCGAAAAGAATTGTAACCGATACCGATGCTGCCGTATTAGGAAAAGATATCCAAAGAGTACTGCTTTGCTCATGCCATTTCTGTTCCATGTCAATCTTTGGTGTTGATGTAATCAAGACAGGAGCTCCGGGAAGGAGTACCCGTGCGCGTCCCGTTGTATTTGCCGGCCCACGCATAGAAAAGGTGAAGGTGTTATCCTTTAGCTGTTCCTCGCGTATTCGTGCAGCAGCTGCAAGCACCCCGGCCTTCATGCCGTTTTCCTTTGCCCAGCCGATATCGTACAGGAGAGTACGTTCGTTGGGTATCAGCACACGTTTATCTATCCACGGCAATAAGGGGTTAAAAATATCAATATAGCTACCACGAAAAATAAGAGGTTCTTCAGAAATCGATTCGTCCAGTACCGAAGCCACAATATAGGGACCGCGTTGCACCCCAAGATAATTCTGTATTTCAAGGGGAATATTTTTTAACATTAGCAGTTCCTTAACGGCCTCCTGTATTTGTGCGGCACCTGCTTCTATGCGCTGTAACTCCTGGGGACTTGCCGATATCACCCATATATATCCCTCACCAACAGGCTGTGGCCCCGATTGTATATCATTCTGTACCCCTAATCTCTTTAGAAGATCATCCCCCGGGGATGTCGCGTGTTTCCCGTTCCCATTCCACCATTCGCGTACATGATTATAGGGATCCGATCCATCATCAACAAAAAGCAGCATCCCACCTTTTTTCACCCATGCAGTTAATTGATCATGATACTCTGACAGCAGTGGCTTTTGCCCTTCATAAGTTAATAAAAGCAATTGGTAGCGGTCAAGCGCCCCCAAAGTCTTTATGGTTTCCAACTGCACCGGTTCAACAGGGATACCAAGTTTTAGCAATGGTAATGCCAAACCATAAAAAGATCCCATATCGGGATCACTCTGATTGGGTTCCGCCCGTTGGAACATCATGGTATCTGAAACAAGCACCCCTATCCCACGGGTACCGCACATATGGGATATATCCGACTGCTCCATATTATTGAGTGCATTTATCACCGCCAAAAGCTGTGTAGCATATTCAGCCGGAATGCCCTCGCGGTCCCCGGATGTTTT
>JAGLCZ010000735.1 GCA_023145975.1 Candidatus Hydrogenedentota bacterium
GGCGACCCCCTGGAAAGTGATAGCTTTTTGGCAGCAGATTCCATTTCTACCATTTACAGTGCCTATGTATCTGCGCAACGCAACGGTACTGAAGTAGCAATCCGCTCCTTTGGGGGAAATGGGAATAAAACATGACAAACGAGCAATGGAAGCAACTGCAGGCATTATTGAATGGAGAAGTGTTTGACCCGCTCCCTGCCGCGTTCATTATAGACAGTCCCTGGCTGCCGAACTGGGCAGGTATGACTCTCATGGACTATTATGCCAGTGAAACAAACTGGTTAAAGGCAAACTTACAGGCTCTTCATACATTTCCAGACATTTGGTTCCTGCCCGGGTTCTGGTCGGAATACGGCATGTGTACAGAACCTTCTGCCTTCGGTGCCAAATGCATCTGGCAGGAAAATGAGTTTCCCTTTGCAGAAAAAGTTTCAGATGATATTGATCGCCTAGCCTCACTACCGGTTCCCAATCCAAGAAGCGACGGACTTGTACCTTTTATACTTGCGCGGCTGCGTCACCTTGAACCCGCCATCGTGGAAGCAAATCATGCCATTCGCTTTGCTGTAGCACGGGGTCCGCTTAACATTGCCGGCTTCCTTATGGGTAATACAGAATTTCTTATGGCCATGCGCATGGAACCTGATAAGACGCATGCGCTGCTGCAAACTATCACCACCTTTCTGGTGGATTGGATTCAACTTCAGGCACAAACCTTTGCCTCAATTGACGGTATCCTGCTGCTGGATGATCTCGTAGGATTCTGTAGTAAAGAGGATTTCACAACCTTCGCAAAACCTTATCTGAAACAAACCTTTGAAGCCATAGACGGATCGGTACGTTTTTTTCATAATGATGCCTATGGCTATGTGTGTGCACCCCATCTCGCAGAAATCGGCATCAATCTCTTCAACTTTTCCCACGAGCATCCCATCAACGAAATGCGCAGTC
This sequence comes from Candidatus Hydrogenedentota bacterium, assembly GCA_023145975.1. Taxonomy (GTDB): domain Bacteria; phylum Hydrogenedentota; class Hydrogenedentia; order Hydrogenedentales; family CAITNO01; genus SLFT01. Next base: position 952 of record JAGLCZ010000735.1, read on the forward strand.
ATGTAGGCGATCAGGTTACACTTCTTGGAAATATTCCGCCCCGTGACGTTATGGCACAGGGAACACCGAATAATGTACGCGATGCGGTTATACAGCTGCTGGCGGATATTGAAGATCCCAAGCGTATTCTATTATCCTGCGGCGGCGGTATGGCTCCCGGCGTACCGACAGAAAATATTAACGCTTTCCTGAGCGGCATACACTGAGAATAGAAAATCGAAATATACATCGCTATTTTCGTGCCTGATCGGGCAGATCTGTCTGATCCTTTTTTCTTTCCAATTGCTCTACTCTGAAGCAGGGGTGCTTCAAAGTGCAACGCCTTACTACAGCAAAAAAAACTATTACCCCCGATCTCACTTTCAAGAAATGAAATAACCTGCTGAAACTAATGGCATTAAAAAATAATGTAGCAGTATCTCTTTTTTGGCATTCAACTTGCACTTATATAGCCGCGCAGACTGCTGGTGAATGAATGAAGTAAACAACATGAGAAACGAAAGGAAAAGATACTATGACAACATTTTTTTGGGAACCCATGCAGGGGTTGGAAACCATTCGACGTGAAATGGAGCAATTACTACAGCAGGTTGCTTCGCCGCGCCGCCGTTCAGCGTTTTTGCCGGGTACTTCGGCACGCACCTATCCACTGATTAATATCAGCGAAGATCAGGATAACGTCATTGTGAAAGCATTGGCACCGGGTCTGAATCCGGAATCCATTGAAGTAACCGTATTGCGTGATACGCTACGCATTACCGGTGAAAAGGTGGCTGTTACTCCTGATGTTAAAAAAGAAGCCTTCCACCGCAATGAACGCAGTACAGGGAGCTTTACCCGTGTCATTGATCTGCCTGCTGAAGTGGATAGCAATAAAGTTAGCGCGGAATACAAAAATGGCTTACTGTTGCTGACCCTTCCGAAACACCCAGAATCGAAACCCAAACAGATTACAGTAAAAGTCGCTTAAAAAACGAAAAAGGAGACCTCTATAATGAAAGAGACTACAGTACCCGCCAATACAGAAAAAAATGTGCCCGATACACGCGAAGAAACGCGAATGCTGACGCCGCAGGTAGATATATTTGAAACGGAAGAGGGATTGATGATAATTGCAGACCTGCCCGGTATTGATCAGGAACAGCTTGACATCAATATTGAAAAGAATATATTGACTCTGAAAACTAAAGAAGAGCAGGAAATAAATGAGAATCTTGCACGACAGGAATATCAGTTATTGCCCTTCTTTCGGCAATTCCAGTTAAGTGATGTCGTAGACCAAAGCAAAGTTACAGCAGAAATAAAGAACGGAGTAGTCACCATCTCGCTGCCGAAAGTAGCCCAACAGCAACCGTGTAAAATTACAGTGAAGGTTGCATAGCACTGGCCCATTCCAGCGTAAAATAGTACATCATTCTGCACAGGGGCGGGTCGGAAAATAAACTGACCCGCCTTAGTTATGCCTATCCCCGTTTCAGATCCGCAGCGAAAATAATTAAAAATGGCGGAGGGTGAGGGACTCGAACCCACAAGACCGAAGTCGCCGGTTTTCAAGACCGGTGCATTACCAATTATGCTAACCCTCCGCATTACGCTGAAATATCCTGCTATTGTACTTACAACACCCCCAAAATGTCCAACAATTGGAGAAGAAAGCAATTGATTCGCCTTAACGCAAACAGATAAGGACTGAGGGGGAAAATACCCTGTTTGCGATGTTCACAGTGTGGTGAGCAGGTGGTTTACAACACGCACTATATATTTGTTGTCCCCATAGTTTCAGTATTTCGAGGAACAATCAAAAAAATGCCATGCGATCAGCAATAGCGCTCCCCCGTCCATAACTTCTACGAGGCGGTTGTCCGTCTTTTTAAAAAGAGAAGGCTTAGTAATGGCCCCGTGATTATACCCGTTATCAAAGCGAGAGGCATGATCCAGATAAAACTGAGTCCGAACCAGTTGCCATAGGCAATTCCTATGGCTACAGCAAGGCTGCAGAAACCTGCAATGATCGTACCGGGTGCATTGGCCCACGGAACAAATAGTGCCATAAAGAAAAGTACAAATAAGGGTGCAACAAGAAGGTTTACAACTTTATAAACCACCTCCAGAAGATTTCCGCTGACCATACCTGTGAATATGCTCAGTAATATGACTGCCGCCCCCACAAAAACGGCTACCCATTTTGCCTGATTCACCCTTTCTCTTTCGCCCCGATCCTTTTTGGCGAAACGATTCAGAAAATCAACTGTGATTACCAGGGAAGAGGAATTTACGCCGGAAGAAAGACTCGACATTGCCGCTGCAAGCAGTCCTGCAATTACAAGCCCGCTAAACCCTGCCGGCAGTGCCATGGCAATAAATCGCGGGAACAGGGTGTCAGCATTTTTCAACGACTGGAAATTATCCGGCAGCATGTGGGGATTCTCCCGAAAAAAAGCGAATAACGCCAACCCCAGAATTCCCAGAAATATGCCTACCGTAACATCCGTGCAGATTGATGTGAAGAGTACCCTGCGTGCAGCAGGGGTGTCACGGGTAGCAAGGTAACGCTGGATCGCTACCTGATCTGATCCCGCTGTGCAGATATACCAGACAAAGGAACTTGTCATAGCGCCCATTACCGTGATACGTGCATTGGAGTTATACATAATTTTGACGGGATCCCAGTCAGCCGACCACTGGTCGGGCCACCACGCAGATACGCCGCCCATATGCCAGGTGATTAAAGTTAATGTCAAAAATGCACCGCCGAACAAAATCGCGGTCTGTATTGCATCGGTAACCACTACTGCCCGCAACCCACCCATTGAAGTGTAGATGACTGTGATCACTCCCATAACAGCACATAGTACCGGTGTCATAGATTCATCCAACTGCAGGAGCGGAATCAATACTTTACTGCAGGTGGCATAAATAATCAGCGCCATCCAGAGAAAGCGCAATGAGAGAAAGAAAATAGAACCTAACATGCGTACACTTAGCCCCAGTTTATTTTCAAGAATCTCATACGCGCTGGTAACATTCTGCTTCATGATCACGGGTATCAAGCCGAAAGCAATTACCAAAAAAGTAAGTGGATAGATGGTGTACTGTGAAATGATCATGGGACCATGTTTCATCATTTCACCGGGCAGGGCAAGATAGGTGAGGGTACTAAGCAGGGTGGCGAACATTGAAAATCCTACCAGCAACGGGCGCATGCTGCGTCCTCCCAAATGATAGTCTTCCGCTGTTTTTGTTCTTCGAGAATAATACCAGCCCACGCCAATCATCAGCCCTGCATAGCCGACAATTGCAGCCCAGTCCAGTATATGCAGCGGGTGTGCTGCACGTCGTTCAATACGCAGAATTGCATATGCCGCACACTGCCGTATATCAGCTTCGGGATCATCCAGCAATGCGATCAACGCCG
>JAGLCZ010000736.1 GCA_023145975.1 Candidatus Hydrogenedentota bacterium
GAACAACGAATTGCAGAAAACAAGGTGGAGGAAGCGGAAACAGCGTACCAGGAAGCGCTCACATCTTTTGACGCATTACTCCACGATGAAAATACCGCTGTTGCCCGCGAATCCGCCTTCAATCGTGCAAACTGTCTTTTACGAAAAGCGAGTATGATAGATTCAACCCAAAACTATGGTGAGGCGGTTGCCGCGTTACGTCTCGCAGTAGAGGCGTATGAGACAGGGGCAGAAAAATACCCCGATCACGAGGGGATACGCTCCAACCTGGTACATACACGATTCCAACTGAAACAATTACTTCAAAACCCGGCGGAACAGGAAGAACAACCTGAGCAGCAGCCCCCCCCCACATTGGTATCTATTTTCAACAATGTGAAAACAGAGGTGCCCGGTGCAAATGCAGCGTACGAAGATAATACTGCTATATTGACTATGCCCGGAAATAAGGAGACTAAACCATGAAGTGGCGGCATCTCTTAACTATCCTGCTCATTAGCAGTTCTGCCGCACCGGGGCAAATGGCGCTGCCCGCGCCTACCGCACAAATGCCGCAAACGGCGCAAGCACCGCCTCCTGCACCCATAGCACATATGTACGCAATCTATGCACATGGTGCTGTACCGGAACAGCCCTACGTGGATAAGAATCTGAAACCCGTAGCAGAAGCATTGAAAAAACTTCCCTTTACTGCTTATGAAGCGATCTCTATTCTGGATCAGGAAGCGCCCTGGGGAAAAGAAACGAAACTTGCCGTCAATGCAAAATATATGGTAAATGTAACGCCTACATCTCAAGACGAAGAAGGCACCATTGGACTGCAAGTACGAATTGAGATGCTTCAGGGAAATGGGGAATACGTTAACGCTCTGGACACCCACGCTTCAGCGGCTGAACGTAAAGCATTGCTGTTTCGTGGAATGCCGATAAATAACGGAGAGCTTGTAGTCGTACTATTCCTGGTCATACCCTCTGATGACAATGAGGACGGGGACAATTCAGAAGATCAGGATCAAGATCAAGAAGAACAAGAAGATCA
>JAGLCZ010000737.1 GCA_023145975.1 Candidatus Hydrogenedentota bacterium
GCATCCAGAAAAAATTGCAGGTTTTCTGGTACTCAATACCGCTGTATTTTTTCCGCCGCGAATACCGTACCGTATTAAAATGTGCCGTATTCCCGGCTTGGGCGCATTTATGGTACGTGCACTCAACGGATTCCTTCGGACAGCACTTTTCTCTGCAACCTCACAACGAAAACGCTTTACACGTCAAGTCAAAGCAGGCTATCTCGCCCCCTATAACAGCTGGAATAATCGCGTTGCCATACATCGTTTTGTACAGGACATCCCTCTGGAACCTAATCATCCAACCCGTGCTGTGCTGAATGCGATGAAACCTGGTCTGGCACAGTTCCAAAAACATCCTATGCTGATATTTTGGGGCAAAGATGACTTCTGTTTCACAGAACGTGATTATCTCCCTTACTGGAAAAAGCATTTCCCACACGCGGAAGTGCATACCCTTGAGCACGCTGGACATTTTGTGCTGGAAGATGCTCACGAAAAAATTGTGCCCTCTGTGCTGGAGTTTTTAGAACAGTATCACCCCTAGGGAAAGGAACGGGTTTTGGACCACTACAACATTGCCCAGGGCTTAGCCGACAGAGCCGCCCATACGCCCTTCCAACCTGGAATCATTCTTCCTGCCGGGCGGGATAGGCAGGGACAGGCGAAATTCACCCAGTTAAGTTTCCGGCAAATGAATGAACAGTGCGACCGCTACGCCCATGGTCTCTCTAAACACGGCATTGCCCGGGGGCAGCGTGTACTACTGCTTATCCGCCCGGGTACAGAATTGATTACCGTCACCTTTGCTCTTATGAAAATTGGTGCCGTGCCGGTGCTGATCGATCCCGGTATGGGCAGGAAAGCATTTCTTCAATGTGTCAGCGAAACGGCACCGAAGGCAATGATTTCCATCCCTTTGGCACACCTGCTGCGTCGCGTGTTTCCAAAATCTTTCAAGACCGTGAAATATGCGTTTAGTGTAGGAAAAAGACGCTTTCCCGGAACCATACACCTGGAGAAAGCCTGTCCGCCTTGCAGCACGCCTTTCCCCGTGACCACCACCACAGTAGAGGACGAAGCGGCCATTGCATTCACATCAGGCGGTACAGGCATTCCTAAGGGGGTTCTTTACCTACAGGGGATGTTCCGTGAGGTTATTCGAGCCCTGGGGGAAGATCTGGATATGGCAAAAGGGGAAGTTCACCTCGCCGCCATGTATATCTTTGCCTTATTTAACCCCGCTCTGGGGGTCACCACTGTTATTCCTGACATGGACGCCCGAAAAACAGCACAGGTCAATCCCGCCTATCTTGTGGAAGCTATTCAGACTCACGGCGTTACTCTCAGCATGGGTTCCCCCACCAT
>JAGLCZ010000738.1 GCA_023145975.1 Candidatus Hydrogenedentota bacterium
ATTTGTGATATTCAAAAAAAGCAGCGTCTCAAAATAAAATCTTTTGTTGATGAGTACAATGACAATAAAGACTGTGCCATGTATTCTGACATGCGCGATTTTTTTGAACAGCGTCCGGATATCGATGTGGTGTTGATTGCTACAGGGGATCGCTGGCATGCGCAGGCTTCCATTCGTGCTATGCGTGCAGGGAAAGATGTTTACACGGAGAAACCCTCCTGTATGACTATCGCCGAGGGTCGGGCTGTGGTGGAAACGGCTGCCACCTATGCCAGGGTTTATCAAACGGGTACCCAGCGGGTGAGTGAACCGAATCATATTTTTTGTATTGAGATGGCGCGCACGGGACGCTTGGGAAAGGTAGACAAGGCGTATGCCCATATTGCACCGTGGGATACTGCAAAAATGCCGCGCCAATGGAAGGAAGCCGAACCTGAGCCTCCCAAGGATGAGGTGGATTGGGATGCCTGGTTGGGGCCGTGCCCCTGGCGTCCCTACAACGCAGCTTACGTTCGCGGCGGCTGGCGGGGTGATTATGATTTTCACACCAGCTGCATTGGCGAATGGGGCGCTCACACTTTTGCACAGGCGCAGATGGGGCTTGGTTTGGGTGAGTCTTCTCCCGTTAAATATGAATATGTGGACAACGACAATGGTGACGGCATGGTCTGCCATTTTGCCACGGGTCAGAAAATGATTCTTTCCCGGGGCGATAAATATTGGCATTGTTCCTGTGGTGAACTCTTTGAAGGAGAACGGGGTTGGGTTGCTGCAGCAGACGGGTATAGCCAACCTGATGTATCTTCTCCCGAGCTGCTTAAGGAGTACAAGGAAGTAGTAGGTGAGTATCAGGCGCGTACAGGGCGTTCCCTTGATCACATGCGGAATTTTTTGGATTGCGTGAAGTCCCGTCAGGAAACGGTGGCGAATCCCCGCGTAATGCATCACTCCATGTGTACCGTCCATGCCGCTAATATCTGTATGTGGCTTGAACGCGATATGATTTATGATCCGGAAGCAGAACGTTTTGTAAATGATGATGAAGCAAACAATCTTTTGGCACGTGCCGAGCGAGCCCCGTGGGTACTCTAAACTGCTGAAAAGCTAAGTAAAAAGGAACTTGTAAATTATGTTTAAATATAGTGTGATTATTGCATTGACCTTTATTATCGCTTTAGGGGCTGTAGCTGAAACCGATCCCGTTGAGGTACTTCAGTCGACAGCATCCTTAGAGCAAAAAGTGGAGGCATGCCGTCTGATTTCTATTTCAGGTGATGTCAAAGCCATACCCGTCCTTGCAGCGCTGCTGGCAGATGAGCAACTTTCTCATATGGCCCGTTACGCTCTTGAACCCATGCAGGAAGATGCTGCAGGTGCTGCCCTTCGCCGTGCATTGAAGACTACTTCCGGGAAGTTGAAGGCAGGGGTGGTCGATTCGTTGGGTATGCGCCGTGATGTCCTTGCTGTTCCCGCGCTCATTCAGCTTCTTGACGATGATAATAGTTTTGTAGTTGAAGCGTCGGTTCGTTCTTTGGGGCGTATCGCTGTGCCTGAAGGAATCGAAGCCCTGAAAAAACATCTTGTACAACCCGATCTGCCCTACGCGATTATGCAATCCCTGGGCGACGGTTTATTTGCCGCTGCGGAGCATGCCCTCGCCGAAGGAAATCCCGATTCTGCTGTTCCATTGTATGATGCAGTTTACGCTGTCGAGACACTTCCTGTTCCGATTCGTGCTGCTGCGCTGCGGGGTGCCGTATTAGCACGTACGCCACAGGACGGACTTCCGTTGCTCATAGAAGCAATTACCGGTGAGAACGCTGTATTTTATACGGTGTCCTTGCGTACGGCACTTGAAATGGAAGACAAGGGAAATACGGCAACGGGCATTGCCGCGGTTCTGCCCGGTCTGTCAGCGGATCGAAAAATCCAGGTGATGCAGACCATTGGTGAACTGGGTCAAAATTCTGTTGGTCCTGCACTGTTGAAAGAAGCGGGGTCTGGAATTATTCCTGTACGTGTTGCCGCATTGGATGCTGCCGTTCGTGTGGCGTATGCCCCTGTACTTCCCGTGTTGAGGGAACTGCTTTCTTCCGAAGATGCGGACTTGCTTCAGGCTGCACGGAGAGGCTTGGCGTATTTTCCCGGCAAAGAAGGCGATGCCGTAGTTATGGATATGCTTAAAAGTGATGATGTAAAAATTCGCATTATCGCTGTCGAACTGATCAGTCAGGGCGCATTGCCCACGCCTGTAGAGCTGCTTATGAAAATAGCGGACGGGGACACAGATGATTCCATACGTGTTGCCGCGATTAAAGGCGTAAAAGAATACGCAGGCATAGATCAGATGTCCGGTCTGCTTTCCCACCTCTTCGATTCCCATTCCCATGATGAGATGATTGCCGCTGAAGAAGTGCTTAA
>JAGLCZ010000739.1 GCA_023145975.1 Candidatus Hydrogenedentota bacterium
ATCCCTTCAGGATGGACAGGTTCAGGGGAACATTTTCCGGGGGGTATCGCTTTGCTTAACCCCCGGCTATATTCCGTCACCTCTACCGAGGTGAAAAAAGTATAAAGTACGTCTTTTACGGATGAACCAAAAAGGTCGTTATTCGTTGGGAAGTGCCGCGGATTTTGAAGTCAATCTTTCGAAAAGGAAAAAGCGGCTGTATTACGCAATAGGTTTCGATATTTCTATTGCAGCGGTACGCTTGATTACAGAACGCTTGCCAAAGCCTTCAATGAAGAGAGGGGTGCGTTTCGAGTTTGACCCTGCGACTGTAAAGTAATGCGGCGTAATCTTGGTGCAACTTTAACGGCTGTGATACAATTCCACCTGTGCATAATCAAGACTCCCTAATACAGATATATGCGCCCATAGCGACAGAGATAGATCGTGTGCGTGAGGTTGTGTGTGAAATATGGCATGACGCGCTGACTCTGGTATCCACTACGGACGCAAACAGTAACAAGCAGCAAGCCAAAGGCAAATTGCTGCGTCCAGCGCTATGCCTGCTTGGTGCCGGAGCATTAGGTAAAAAAGATATAAGCCAATATGCACGTCTGGCAGCGGCGTATGAACTTATGCATATTGCTTCGTTGACCCATGATGATGTCGTGGATCATGCTTCCCTTCGCCGTGGTCAGAATTCCCTGAATACCCTCTGGGATAATCATGCTGCCATATTGGGCGGTGATTATCTGGTGGCACGCGCCCTTGAATTACTCACGGAATACGATTCCAGACCGCTTATCGTTTCAGTATTACAATCAATGCAGCGTATGGCTGAGGGCGAATTACGTTATTTTGGTCAGGATTTTATCCATGCAGGGGAAGCAGATTGTATTGCCTTGGCAGACAGTAAAACTGCCAGTCTATTTGCCGCCTCCTGCACTGCACCGGCATCGTTATTTGCACCCGATCAGGTGCCGGTCCTGCACGAATTTGGAATTGGTCTTGGAATTGCATTTCAGTTGTTGGATGATCTGCTGGATATTACACAGTCGGAAGATGTACTCGGCAAACCTGCCTGTGGCGATGTAACGGAAGGAAAACATACCTTACCGCTGCACCTGCTGCGCATTGCTATGACGCCTGATGAACGGGAACGTCTTGCTGCGTTGACCGGGAATACGCTGTCTGTGATAGAACAGCAGTGGGTTTGGGAAACGGTTCAACGACTGGGTGTTGATAAGATGACTGTAGCACGGGCGACACAATATATAGACCAGGCGTTGGCGGCAATTGCCCCCTTGCCGGATTCTTCTTATAAAAAGTCTATGATAACACTGGCGCAGTTTGTGCTGGTTCGCCAGGCGTGAACGAAATGTTCTCCATGATGCAACCCGGGATGGTATCATGAAAACAGAGAAACAGAACGATGTAAAATATATACGGCTGCTGGCGATTCTGCTGGTTATTGCCTTTATGTTGCGCTTCTGGTATTTGACCCATGTGATAGAAGCCCCTGATTTTACGTCATTACGGCAGGATATGTCGGTGCAGGATTATCAAGCACGGGCACTGCTTTCCGGTGATTGGACCGTGCCGGCCGGTCGCTCCGATCCTGAAATTACCGCAACACCCTATTATCGTCCTCCGGGATATAGCTACCTGCTGGCGGCAATTTATTTTGTCAGCGGCGGCAGTTATCTTGCACCCCGTATTTTTAATGTGCTGCTGGGGCTTTTGTCTATCTTGTTGATGGCGCGGTTGGCACGTATTCTTTTCGGTACAGGGGTTGCCTTACTTACTTCTGCGCTTATGGTAAGTTACTGGGGGTTCATTTACTACGAAGGGGAAGTGAATGACCCCGTTGTCTTTATCTTCCTGCTTCCCTGTCTACTTCTAACCCTGCACCAGTGGGGAAGAACACGTATGGTACGGTGGGCCTTGCTGGCAGGGGTCATCACCGGATCTTATGCGCTCATGCGTCCGAACATATTGTTGTACGGACCGATTATGGCAGCATGGATGCTGTTGCTGGAATGGCGTGCAGGACGACTCAAAAAAACATGGTGTGCGTGGATGGCGCTGGCAGGAGCAACGGCACTAATCATTGCGCCGGTTACGCTGCGCAACTACCGTGTCTCCGGTGAATTTGTACCCATCTCCACCTACTTCGGAGAAAATCTGCTCATCGGCAACAGCGAAGATTCTGATGGGCATACTTCCTGGACACCCTATCTACAGGAACTGGAAGGGACAGGACAGTTTTCGGTTTGGGAATATGCAAATATTGTGCAGGGTTTGGGTCGTGAGATGGAGAATGAGCATCTGACCCATTCCGAAGCGTCCACTATTTTTGCACACAAGGCGCTGAAATGGATAGGCGACCATAAATTGGCAACGCTGCAGTTGGCTCTTAAAAAGGCCGTTTTATTTTGGTCGCCCTGGGAAATCACTGGAAATAAAGTGGTGCACTATGAAAAAGCGCAGTATCCGCCATTGAAATATATGCCGGGTTTTCCCTATCTGTTCGCGTTGTTTCTGGGCGGTACACTGCTTCTGTTCAAAGACCAATTCGATAGATTTAAAGGGCGCAGTTGTCTTGTGATATTACCAGCGGAAAATGCAGTAACGGACAGCGTAAAGAAGAAGAGTGTTTCCACAGGGGATATGCTTTTGTTGCTGTACGGGCTGTTGCTTTCCTATTTTTTTTCTTTTCTGCCCTTCTTTGTCAATGCGCGTGCACGCCATCCCATAACCGGGTTGATGGCACTTATCGCTGCCTATGGGATATACCGGATTTGGTGTGCCTGGAAAAATGGAGACAAAAGAAAAGTGGTGGCGATGGCGCTATTATTTGCTGCCTGCTACGGCCTTGCCCGATGTGAATTGTATTCCTATACCCCCGATCTGGCGCGTTGGCACTATGCCCGCGCTGATTCATGGCTGCGTACAGGCGAAATTGATAAGGCAGCAACAGAAGCAAAAGCAGTGCTCACTGCAGACTACTCGTATTATATGCCTTTTCGGTTGGGGCATGCTTTTGCAGCAGCAGGTAAACCTGCGCTGGCTGCTGAATTATTGGAAAAGGCACTCAGCCCAAATCCGGAAAATCAGCCCATACCGTACAGGGAAGATATTTATTTTCACATGGGAGTGGCATTGGCTGCAGACAAACAACGGGAAGCCGCACGCCAGGCATTTCAGGAAGCACTTCGTTTGAACCCTGATGATGCCCGTGCTCACAATGATCTCGGAGTGCTGCTGGAACAAACAGATGACTATGAAGGCGCTTTGGAACACTATCACGCTGCGGTGGAAGCACGCCCGGAGTTTGCACTGGCCCAAAGCAATCTATGCGATCTACTGGGAAGAATGGGTGATTCCACCGGTGCTATAACTGCATGTGAAGCGGCGGCATCGGCAGCACCTGAAGTCGCAAACTACGCTTATAATCTGGCGGTTCAGTTTGCTGCGGCGGGACAGGAGCATCAGGCAATCGAACAGTATCGTATTGCACTTATCCTTGCGCCGGAAGAGGTGCGTATCTTAAATAACCTTGCCTTACTTCTTGAATCGCAGGGAGAAGCGGCAGAGGCCGAAGCGTTATTACTTCGTGTTCTGACTGTGGATCCGGTATTTACTCTTGCCCGTGCCAATTTGGGAAACCTCTATATTAGACAGGGAAAAATAGACAGCGGGTTGGCTTTGTACCTTGATGGGCTTGAACTAATCCCGGATAGCCTTGAACTGCTCAATGGCATCGGCTTTCAATATGCCACACTTGAAATTCCGGACAAAGCACGTGAATACTATGAGGCCGCCCTGGAAATTGAACCCGGGTTCACTCGTGCCAGAATCAATTTGATCCAGTTGTGCATTGAAACAGATGCCCTGGATGATGCGCTTAGTCACCTTGTTTTTTTGATTAAAAAGTTCCCTGAAGAACCGCAGCTGCACATAGATATGGGAATGCTGTACGTCCGGCAAGGCGACCTTGATATTGCCGCCGACTGCTACAAAAAGGCTCTTGATCTTGCTCCCGGTCGCGATGATATACGTGCTGGAATTGAGTCTCTGAAAACGCCTTCTGATCCCGTGGCGGAATAAGAGGCAGGGTTGCCAGGGTTATTTTAAGTGTAGGTCTAAGGTATAATTTCTGTTTGTTGTTGCTTCACAGATACTATGTTGTTTTATCGTAAAGAAAGGATAAAAATATCATGCAGGGGCTGAACGGAAGAACCGCTTTAGTTACAGGTGGAGCGAAGCGTCTGGGTGCGGCACTTGCCGGTGGTGTTGCCGCAGCAGGAGCACGTGTCCTTATTCATTATCATCATTCCCATGATGAAGCAGAAGAACTCGCCAGTCTTATTATTGATGAGGGTGGGGATGCTTCGGTAATCGAAGCTGATCTGGCAGACCTTGTTGTGGCGGATGCGCTCATCGGACGGGCGATTGCACAGGTAGGTCCCATTGATATTCTGATCAACAGTGCCTCCATTTTTCAAGAAGTATCTTTTCTGGAAATGCCGCCCGATTCCATCCACGAAAACATGAATATCAATACGATTGCCCCCATGCTGCTTGCCCGCCGCTTTGCAGAGCAGCATCAAAAAGGGAGTATCATCAATTTGCTTGATACGCTGGTAATGGATTATGACAAGCTTCATGTACCTTATCATTTGAGCAAGCGCATGCTGCATACGCTTACCCGTATCATGGCGGTTGAATTTGCGCCCTATATTCGGGTTAATGCCATTGCTCCCGGTTTGGTTCTACCGCCTCCGGGAAAAGATATTGACTATCTTGAAGGACTTGCCCATTCAAACCCGCTGCAGGCCTACGGTAATGCAGCGGATGTTGTGAATGCCGCACTCTATTTGCTGGGTTCCAGTTTTGTGACGGGTCAAACCATGTTCGTAGACGGCGGCCGTCATTTAAGAGGGAGCATGTATGAATAAAAATATCCTTGATAAAGTACATATTCGCGCATTACGTGCGCGGTGCATCCTGGGTATTTTCCCGGAGGAACGGGAAAAAGCCCAGGAGATCGAATTAAATATTACACTACACGCTGATTTGCGTGCTGCGGGACAGAGCGATAATATCGATGATACTGTGGACTACAAGACGGTGAAAATTCGCGTGCTGGAACTGGTGGAACATTCCAGTTTTTTTCTGGTGGAACGGCTTGCACAGGCTGTAGCCGATGTATGTTTAGATAACCCGCGAGTTGAGATGGCAACAATAATACTGGATAAGCCCGGAGCACTTCGTTTTGCACAAAGTGTTGCAGTAGAGATCACGCGGAATAAAAGCCATGGCTAAATTTGGTTCAACATACACTGGAGTCTGTTATATTGGCGTTGGCGCAAATCTCAATCCGGAAAGCAATATTCTGCGTGGGTTGACCCGTCTGCATCGTCTATATCCGTTAGTGGGTATTTCAAATTTCTACCGAAGCAAAGCAATTGATCGCACGGAGCAACCTGATTATTTGAACGGGATAGTTGCTGTTCAGTATTCAGGGGTAGTACGTGTTTTGAAATATGACGTGTTACGAAAAATAGAGGCGCAGTTGGGCAGAGAAAGAACAAAAGATGCTTATGCTGCCCGTCCTATTGACTTTGATATTATCCTTTGCGACAGTATGATACTTCGCGAACCGGGTCTGGTGGTACCCGATCCGGATATTCGGCGACGACCGTTTCTTGTGGCAGCCTTGCTGGATTTAGATCCATCGGTTGCGTTGCCGGATCGTCATGGTGCCTTAAAGGGGCTTTTGAAAAGTCCTGCGCTAAAGCAGCTTCAAACTGCACGAAGTTTTTCCCGTGCACTAAAAGAAAGGTTCCTGAAATGAACGTTGACCGTGTTGCCGCGTTAGCTCGCGAATTACTGATTGAGATGGGCGAAGATCCAAGCCGCGAGGGGTTGCAAAAGACTCCGGAACGTTTTGCCCGTGCTATGCAGTTTCTTACTCAAGGATATAGTCAGAATTTGGATACAATTGTCAATGATGCAATTTTCCAGGCTGAATCCAATAATATGATTATCATGCGCGATATCGAACTCTACAGTTTATGTGAACATCATGTTTTGCCCTTTTTCGGGCGTGCCCATGTCGGTTATATTGCGCAAAATAAAGTTATTGGACTAAGCAAAATTGCGCGCATCGTGGATTACTACGCCCAACGGCTTCAGATTCAGGAACGGCTTACAGCGCAAATTGCACGTTCCATTATGAGCTATACCGGTGCCGAAGGGGTTGGTGTTGTATTGGAATGCCGCCACCTCTGTACTATGATGCGCGGTGTCGAAAAACAGACTTCTGTCATGACCACCTCTTCAGTACTCGGAAGTTTTCATGATGATGAAATTACGCGGCAGGAATTTTTGCAGTTGATTAATCGGAACATTCGATAAAAAATTGAGGATGGAACCAGTTTGTTTTGCATCTATTCGGCTCATAAGAGCGATGTAATTTGTAAAAAAGGCTGTAAAAGAATATACTAGAGATGAATAGGCTCAGATGAGTCTGTTTTCAGGATCTTTTGGACGTATAACAATAGGCTGTTGCCTTTTGTTATCAAAGGATCAATCGTTTTTGGTGTAATGTGAAAAATACGTTACGCAGCAACCATAGGAGCAATACCTCATGTGGACTCCAGGACTCGGAGAATTGTTGATTATTTTTGCCATCGTGCTTGTTCTTTTTGGCGGTGGCAAACTCGCCGGCGTGGGAAAATCACTGGGTACAGCCATATCAGAATTCAAATCATCGGTCAGCGATGATAAGAAAGAAGAAAAAGTACCTTCTGACGAAGCACCCTCTGCCTGATTTTTTACATTGTCCCTCTACATAAAGGGGGGAATAAAAATTTTATATCCGGGAGAAATTGAGATCATGAATTCGCGGAAGAACCCTTCACGTCGTGATTTTTTGAGGTCTGCCGGTGCTGCCGCTGCAGGATTTTCCATTGTACCTCGACATGTGCTGGGGGGTGCTATGTTCACCGCACCCAGCGAAGAAATAACCCGTGCTATTATTGGTATAGGGGGTATGGGTCGGGGTCATCTGGGATATCGGGGCGCGCGCACCGTTGCAGTGTGTGATGTTGATCAGAATCGGATCGATACTGTTTTAAAAGGGCTTGAAGCCGGAGTTACCGGGTATCGCGATTTCCGTGAAGTACTTGCGCGGGATGATATCGATGTGGTGCATATTGCCACACCGCCCCATTGGCACGGTATCATAAGCGCCGAGGCTGCCCGTGCGGGCAAAGATATTTGGTGTGAAAAACCGATGACACGCACCATCGGTGAAGGACGGAAAGTTATTGAAGCGGTACAACGGTATGGTGCCATGTTTCGTCTGAATACCTGGTTTCGATTCCGTGGTGACTTTTACGGTTTCGGCACCAAGGTAAAGCCCATCAAGAAATTGGTTGATAGTGGTATGCTCGGCTGGCCCCTTACGGTTACAGTCGGTCCGGCTACAGGCTTCGATCTTAAATTTCAGTGGAGCGGACTTACAGACCTTGTTTCGGAGCCTGTACCTGAAGAATTAGACTATGATTTATGGCTTGGTCCTGCACCGTACAAGCCCTACCATCTCCATCGCACCCACACTACATTTCGCGGTTATTGGGATTATGACGGCGGCGGGCTTGGTGATATGGGGCAGCACTACCTTGATCCCGTCCAGTATCTTTTGGACAAAGATGACACCAGTCCCGTCTCCATTGAGGTAGATGCTCCACAACAACATCCTGATGCCGCAGGCGCATGGCGACGTATAGAAATGACCTACGCCGATGGATGTCGGATAATTTTGGATGCCGTGAATACAGACAGCAGCAAAATTCCCTATATTGAAGGACCCGAGGGCAAGCTGTATCGCGGGTTCCGTTCGGACATTCCTGATATTGAAAAGAAGGTGGCATTGCTTCCCGATCCGGAAACGCAGGAACCCGATTTTTATCAGTCTGTGCGTACCCGCCGCAAGTTCCCCCTGAACGAATCCAATGGTCATCGTTCCTGTACCCTCGTTAACCTGGGGAAAATTGCATTACGCTTAGGTCGCGGTTTTTCCTACGATCCCGTTCTTGAAGAGAGTGTTGGTGATGAGGCGGCAAATCGCTTGATTCACCAGCCCATGCGCAGTCCCTGGTGCATTTAATCAGGAACTACGGTTGTTATTTTCGTTTATTACCGGAGATTGTATTTGATGAAATCTGTATACAGAGTACGCCGGGCTGTGTTGGTGTTGTTGTCTTTATGTCTGATTACACCGATGGTCTATGCACTAACCGTTGAAGAATTATTGGGTGAACTTCCTGCAAAAGACAGTGCCCACGCGGTGCAGCTGTATGAATCAGTTGTCGCGGGAGATGCATCTCTGATCGCTTCCTTGTGCGACAGTGTTGTGCTTTGGAAAGAAGGGGCGGATCCTAAAATCCCTATGGCGCTGCATGGACTCACAAACCACATTATGCGTCCGAAAAATGGAGCGCACCGAAGCAGGATTGTACGATTATACGAGGCAGCATTGGGACGTACAAATGATCCTGAGAACCAGCGATTTTTCATGAGCCTGTTACGGATTTGCGGTGATAAGGATTCGGTTACGGTGCTTGCACCTTACTTGTGTGATACCGTGGTATTTGATGATGCCATACAAACGTTGGAAGCTATCGGTGGTGAGGAGGCGGTGACCCTTCTGGAAAACACGAACTGTCCGGATATGCCCGAAGCGTTTAGTGTAGCTGTCAAAACGGTATTAATGCGAATGGCTAATTCCGTTGCCTACGAAAGAAATACAACCGGGTTGGATACGCTGCTTCTTGCCGCTGCAGTAACGCCGCCGGAACTGGAAGATCGTAAAGGGGTGGCAGCATTGTGTCGCAAGGCACTTAAAGACAAAGAGGCGGAACCTCATGTACAGGCGTTGGCATTACGCGCTTTGGTAAATACAGAAGGAGTGGATGCACTCCCTGATTTAGTACAGGCAGGAGAAAGTCCTGAACCTGTGGTCTGGGGTATGGCGTTGCAGTTGTCTGACGGTATACCCGGTGCTGCAGTTTCCCGTGCCTGGATAGGTCAACTAAAGCACCTCCCGGAAGTGGTGCGCCCGCAGCTTATTTATATGTTGGGAGGACGTGATGACCGATCTGCACGCGGCGCTGTACGCAAGGCCTTGATGAGCAAAGATATTAAAATGCGTCTTGCCGCTTGTGATGCAGTAGGTCGCTACGATGTGAAAGAGGGCTTCATGGGTTCCCTGGAACGCGCTCTGGCAGATGCTGAATCCAAGAAGGAAATTGCAGCCGTTAAAGGTGCTTTATTGCAGTTTCCTGTATCTGATTTGACTAAGGTTGTTGCGCGACGTGTAGTGCAAGGCGACCGATTGCAGCAGATTGCATACCTGGAAATCATTGCTTCCAGACGTATAGAAGAAGCCTTAAAGTCAGTGCGGAAATGCCTGAAAAGTGAAGAGGAACAGGTGCGTTGTGTTGCTCTTGATACGGTTGCTGTGATTGGAACTCCGGATGACATGCCTTCCTTGTTTGAACATTTGCTGACTGAAGAGAGTGACCAGGCAATTACTGCTGCACGCAATGCAATTGCTGCTGTTGCAGACATGCACGCGTTACGCCCGGCGGCAACAAAACAGATACAAACGATTTTCAAGGATACCGATTTTGAATCGCGGGTGCGATTGTTGAAAGTATTGGATACACTGGGGGATACTGCCGCTTTGGATGAAGTCGGCAAGATTGCCGAATCTGCGATCTTCGGTGAAGAACAGGATATGGAAGTGGGAACGCTTGCACTCGAAACGCTGGGAACCTGGAAACAGGTTCGTGCCTGGGATTTGCTCCTGACTATTTTCGAACGTGTAGAAACAGAAGAAATACGCATGACCGTATTACAGCAGATAATCATTGCTGCACCACGTGTATTTAACAATGTGCCTCAGCAAGTGAAGTTCCTGGAAAAAGCACAGGCCGTATGCACAACGGATGCAGAAAAACAGGCAGTAACAGAAGCACTCGAAGCAAGCAGGTCTACCGAAAAGAAGTAAGCGGAATACATCGTTTCCCTGTATCCTTACTCATTTGACAGCCCCATTTTATGGGAAATCCTTTTATGAATAAGTCTGGTTATTCTTTCGGCACATTCAAAGGCGTTTTTACACCAAGCATCCTCACCATACTCGGTGTAATCATGTACTTGCGCCTGGGTTGGGTGCTCGGCAACATGGGGCTTCCCCTTACGCTGCTCATTGTAACCGTGAGCATGAGCATCATGTTCCTGACCGCTTTTTCCTTGTCTGCACTGGCAACAAATATGCGTGTATCCGTGGGAGGCGCTTACTTTATCCTGTCCCGGTCACTGGGTATTGAAGCAGGCGCATCGGTGGGATTACCCCTCTTTCTGGCACAGGCTGTAGGGGTTTCCTTCTATATTGCCGGTTTCTCGGAATCTGTGGTAGCAGTATTCCCAACCCTTTCTGAAACGATGGTAGGGGTCATTACCCTTTTTGTAATTGCGTTTTTGGCGTTTACTTCTGCTAACCTTGCTCTGAAGTCGCAAATCCCTATTATGGCAGTAATCGGCTTGTCTCTTATTTCGTTTTTTTTGGGAGGGACCCAGCCGACTCCTGTATTGACAGAGACGCTTGCTCCGATAGCACGCCAATCTTTTTGGGTTGTATTTGCTGTTTTCTTTCCCGCAGTAACAGGTATTCTCGCAGGCGTGGGCATGTCAGGCGATTTGAAGGATCCTGCATATTCCCTGCCTCGTGGAACTTTTGCCGCCTTATTGGTCGGTTTCGCCATATATCTCACCATTCCCGTGTATTTCCATTTTCACGTATCTGATCCGGAACAGTTAATCACCAATAGTTTTATTATGCGCGATATTTCCCGTTGGGGTAATTTGATTGTGCTGGGAATTTGGGGTGCTTCCCTCTCCAGTGCAATGGGTGCGTTATTGGGTGCGCCCCGCACGTTACAGGCATTGGCGTATGATGGCGTATTGCCGCGTATCATTGGGCGGGGTTACGGGAAAGGCAACGATCCACGACTGGCTACTGTGGTAACTTTTGCCATCGCCCTGGCAGGAGTTGTTGCAGGGGGGATTGACGTTATTGCTCCAATATTAACCATGTTTTCGCTGACTACCTATGGTGCACTAAACCTTTCTGCGGGACTCGAAACGCTTGTGGGAAGTGCTTCATGGCGGCCGACATTTAAGACGCATTGGGGCGTTTCCATGATCGGTGCATTATGCTGTTTCCTGGTTATGATTATGATCAACCCCGGTGCAGCATTCATTGCGGTATTTTGTTGTTTCGTTATTTACTGTACACTGACCCGTCGTCGTTTGCGTGCGCACTGGGGCGATCTACGCCATGGTTTGTTGATGGCGCTTGCCCGCAGTACTATCTATAAATTGGCAGAAAGCAAAACGGACGAGCATTCCTGGAAACCCAACCTGCTAGTTCTCAGTGGTGTGCCCAGTAAACGTTGGTATCTTCTAGAACTGGCAGATGCTATTGCCCGCGAGAATTGTCTGACTACCACGGCGTTGGTATTGCCGGAAGAGACTCCCAATGAACGTATACGAACGGTGCGGCAAACTATCCGGGAATATTTGAAACGAAAGGGTGTCCCAAGTCTGGTTAAAGTAGTTAAAGCGCCGGATGTGATGGAGGGGCTGTTAAGCCTCATTAATACCTATGGATTTGGACCCATTTCTCCCAATACTATTCTTATTGGCGACACCGAAGAAAGAGAACAATTTGAAGCCTATACACGCCTTATTATGGCGGTATGGCGTCGGCAGCGGAATTTTATTTGCGTACGCGAAACTACCGGCACCGGGGAAATTGAGGAGGAACGGGAAACCGCTGGAGATAGGTATATAGAGTTGTGGTGGCAGGGCAAAGGAAATAACGCGTGGTTTATGCTTGCTCTGGCACATTTACTGGGCATGAATCCTGCATGGGCAGGAACACCGTTACGCCTCAATACTGTGATCCAAAAAGAAAGCGAGCGGGCTGATGCGGAAAACCGTCTTCAGACGCTTATCCAGGAGGCACGGTTAACGGCAACATTTCGTGTTATCGAACA
>JAGLCZ010000074.1 GCA_023145975.1 Candidatus Hydrogenedentota bacterium
ATTCTGAGAACGATTCTATCGTCAAAGTCCCCGTAAAATTACGCGGAGAAATAATAGGCAACTTCAAAATCCACACAAATAACGACAAAGCAGAGATCCCAGCCAGCGATATGGAACTCATAGAAGCCATTGCGGAACGCGCTGCCATTGCGATGGAAAACGCCCGTCTCTTAGAGGATAGCCAACGACGCGCTAATACAGAGCGCACAATTGCAAATATATCCACCAAAATCAGTGGTGCTGCTGACTTTAACTCGATTATACAAACTACGCTAAAAGAATTGCAGAGAAACCTTGGCGGCTCTCGTCTCTCAGTTCAATTCTCTGAAGAGACCAATGAAAAAGATAGTGAGCAATAGCTATGAATAAGATTAAACAAAACCCCGTAGTAGATGAAGCAAATTTGAGCGATATAGGCTTTCGCCCTGTATTGATTAGGTCTCTTGTCATTTTGGCAATTACGTTAATATCAATAACGATTGCGTTTCTCCTTTTTGCACATACAAAAGACACCATAACGCCAATCATTCTCGTGGGAGGCGCACTGATCACGCTTGGGGCTTTAACTTTAGCTTATAAAAACATCTTGCTTCCGGGACGTATTATTATCCCCCTTGTACTTGCTGTCGTTGTTGGTGCTCGCGCTTATGTTGGCTTCGGCTTACGCGATGTGGCAATTATTGGTTTACCTTTGGCGTTGACTATCGCTTATTTGTTTTTAGGAAGAAAGTGGACGATGTTCTTTACCGCCTTTATTGTTCTCGAAGTGGTGGTCATCGGCATCATTGATATTAGTAAAATTCGAGAAAATCCCTTAGCCGATTTTATTGCAGTCGACGACATTATTATTTTGCCCTTACTCATTATCGCTATTGCCGCAGTACTCAACGCGTTGGTAATTCGTTTAAATATTGCCTACAACAGTGCTATTAAAAATGAAGAAGCACAAAACCTAGCAAATGAAGAGTTACATCTACTGCAAAACGAGCTTGAGCAACGCATTAGCGAACGCACTCAACAATTAGAAAAACGCGCCGTACAATTACAAGCATCTGTAAAAATCACACGCGCAGCCTCTGCAATAAAAGAACTTGATGAACTGCTTCCTATAATTACAAAATCGATCAGTAGCACACTTAACTATTACCATGTCGGCATTTTTCTGCTCAACCAGCAAGGTGATTATGCTATCCTGCGCGCCAGCAATAGCACAGGCGGTCAGAAAATGATTGAAGAAAACCACCACATTCAAGTCGGTGCAGAAAAACCGGTTGGGTTTGTAACCCACACAGGGCATCCACATATTGCATTAGATGCAGGCGAAAACGCAATACGCTTTGACAATCCTTATCTCCCTGAAACACATTCTGAGATTGCTCTTCCCCTAATTGTTAATAATAAAATTATTGGTGCACTAGATGTGCAAAGCAAAAAAATCAGCGCATTTAATAATGAGGATAGCGAAATACTCAGAGCCTTAGCCAACCAGTTGGCAATTTCTATTGAAAACGCAATCCTGTTTGCAAAGACGGAAAGAACTTTGCACGAAGCTCAACAAGCGATTAGTTTCTATGTTCAAGAAGAGTGGTCAAGTTATATAGCCACTTCAACATCATCCAGCTATATATTGCAAGACGAGATGATGCGCCCGCTAGATGAGAAAAAGGAAACCCCCGAATTTGTCCGTGCCTGCGTGACTGGCGAAGTGGCACATTCAGATCAAGTCCTCGCTATTCCTATTGTTTTGCGCGGCGAAACGATTGGGGTAATTGGAATAGAAACGGATGAGGACAAGTTCTGGACGGAAGACGAGTTATCCATTGCTCGAACTGCCGCCGAACGTATGGCTATCACTTTGGAGAATGCCCGTTTACTAGAAGATGCTCAACGACGCGCATCCAGAGAGCAAAATATCGGTGAATTCTCAGCCAGTATTAGTGCTGTTAGCAACGTGGAAGCTGTTTTGAAAACCGCTGTTGAAGAATTAGGGCAACGCCTTTCTCAGTCCAGTGGCGTTACGATTGAAATGAGCAGTTTTTCAGGTAAAGAAGGGTAATCCTTAGGGATATATATATGTTAAATTTCATCAAGAAATTCCTTGCTCCCCCTATATTTTCTGACTCAAGAAAAACCTATGAAGCAAGTAATATAAATACAATTCTCAATCTAGCCATCATAATCGGATTTAGCAGTCTCCCTATCGTGATTATACTTGGTCTAGCTCAAGGAAGATTAAATCCATCTGATCCTGTCAATTTGATTTTGATAGGAACACTCTTTTTTGCTCATCTTCTTAAGTTTGTCTTGTTGAAAGGCTATGTTCGCTTTGTCTCCGCGATTTATATTATCGCAATCTTAATAATCAGCTTATGGATGGTGGTTCTTCAAAACACAATTGTAAATACAATTACGGTAATTGTTATTCTCCCCATTATCCTGGCAATATTTTTGATTGGAAGAAATGCTGGCTTAGCTGTTTTAGCGATTGTGATGGCTTTTCTTTTTTGGATTAGCTCTCAGTCTACCTCGGGAATGCTGGGAGCACCTTCACCCACAACCCCGATCAACCAATGGATAATTTTCTTTATCAATGTCATAGTCCTATTTGGTATCAGCAATTTATTTAAGAGCAATCTTCTAAAGGCATTGGATATCGCGCAGAAAAATGAACAAATTCAAAGTAAAACAAATATAGAGCTACAAGGGCTTCAAAAGAATTTGGAATTACGTGTCAACGAACGCACTCAGGAACTGAAAGAGCGCACAAGCCAACTCGGGACCATCGCAGAGGTAGCTCGCTCGATTGCATCCATTCAAGAAATGGATCAGTTACTTACTCAGGTCACAGAGCT
>JAGLCZ010000740.1 GCA_023145975.1 Candidatus Hydrogenedentota bacterium
GCTACGATTTTTGAGAAATCTGCCCCGGTATAATTACGCCCCAAAGTACGCAGCCGAATTTCTTCCCCTTCTGTTCGCATCACGCCGCCTGGAAAGTTCGCACTATTTGCCCGTACAATAGCAGCAACCTGATCAAAAGTAAGACCATATTCGCGCAATCGTTCTTCCGATACTTCAATGCTGATTTCATAAGGACGTGCTGCCAGCACTTCACTTTGAGAGACCCCTGGCAGAGTCAGAACCTCTTCCTTGATATCTTCCGCCCATTCTTTTAATTGACGTTCCGATGTTTGGTCGCCATACAACGAAAGCATAATCACCTCGGAGCGTAACAGCACTTCTTCGGTAATAGGTCGTTCAGCATCCGGTGGAAAAGTTGAGATGGCGTCAACTACATTGCGTACCCGCTCTTTCACATAAGCAACATCGTACCCTTCTTCTACCTCAATAAGTAATCTTCCCATACTTTCCCCGGACGTGGTACTGAACTGATCGATACCGGGAATACCCATGATGGCACGTTCAAGTTTAATACAGATTCCTTCTTCTACATCCTCGGGATCGGCACCGGGCCAGGGTACGGTAACGGTAATCATGTCGAGTGAAAACTCGGGGAAAGTTTCCCGGATCATATACCGTGATGCCATTACCCCCATAAAGATAATCAACCCCAGAAGAATGTTGGCAAAGACACTATTTCTAACAAAAGCACGGAGGATGGTTTTCATAAAGCAGACTCCCCGCCGGCGCTATTTTTCAAATCAGTACTGGAGATAATTGCTTCTTCCACATAATTAATTTTGGAACCGGGCAGTGGGTTAAGCAGGCGCGTAGTAATAACCAAATCACCCGAATTGAAGCCGGATTGTATGAATGCCTGCTCGTGCTGCATACGTAATACGTCCACATCCCGATAAGACAGACGTTCCTCATTTGCTACATAGACCTGATTTTCAAAAGTAACTGACCAGCGCGGTAAACGATATACCTGCTGCATGACAATCCCCGGTATTTCAACACGACAAAACATACCGGCTACTAACGGAAGTTCTGATGTGCCTGCACGGGCTTCCTCAGCACTTACACGAATGGCAACCGTAATAGTACGGGTTGCCTGATTAAAGGAGACAATGCGGTCCAGCTGTCCCATCCAATACTGAGAGGCCGTTGCTTCGGTCCAGAAAACACGACAGGAAACGGGCGTAACCGTATCGAACCAGGACAGGGAGGTTTCGGTTGCCGTTGGCTCATTAAAGCGTAAGCCTGTACGTACATCCCGGCTGTCCAGCGGAACGATAATTTCGATTGTGGCATCATTTGCTAATGTTAATACAGGCACCCCGGGTGCAACATATTGTCCCGCCTCCACACGCTTTTCCTGTATCCGCGCATCAAAGGGTGCTTTAATCGCAGTACGTTCAAGATTGAGTTCTGCCACTTCTAATGCCGCTTCCGCTGCAAGCAGCCCCTGTTCTGCTTCTATAATTCGCGCAGGGTATAGGGATACATTCTGCGTCATAAGTTCCTGTGCATCCCGCGCCCGATTATAAGTCATTTCGGCGCGTTCCACATTAGACAATGCACCTACCTCTTCATTTTCAAAAAGCCCCTGGAGTCGTTTGTAATCGTTGTGAGACAGATCACAATTGCGTTCAAGCGTTTTCAGACGTTTACCATCGGAAGTATATTGGGTACGCAACCGTGCAAGACCGCTGCGTGCCTGTGCCGCCTGCGCACGAATCTGTGCTAAACGGGATTCATAATCGCGCGGGTCAATTTCGATAAGCGTTTCTCCAGCAGGAATTACTTCCCCTACGAATAAATGTTCGTGGGTACGAATTACCTCACCTGCCACCTGGGGGGTCATAGGTACTACTTCTATGGGAACTGCTTCACCACGTCCCACAATCAGCATGGGTACATCTTCCGGTGTCATACGCACCAGCTCTACTGCAAGTGATAATTCCGGGGGCATAACCTGTTCCGGGGGCTCACGTCTCCGCACCAGAAAAACTGCGAGAAGGAATGCGAGCAAAAGAATTGCACTGCCGATTACAAGTGTCGTAATTAAACGCGACAAAGACTTGGGGGGACTGTTCATACGAAAGGGTACTCCGGAAAATTGTTGTTTATATTAGGAATCCGTTTTTGGGGAGATGCATTTTCGAATTTTTCTGCTTACCAGCAGCCATTGTTGGGCATCTTTTTTGCCAAGCTGATCAAAAAGTTCTGAAACCACTTCTTCCATTACCTGATAATGAGCATGTATTATTTTTTTACCTGCCGAAGAAATATCCAACTTCACAGTACGCCGATCCTCTTCCGAGGTATATCGATCTACCAGCTTTAGTTCCACCAAACGATCTACCATTACCGAAGCGGATGCAGGAGATACCTGCAGTGTTTGTGCCAACTGCTTATTGTTTAGACCGCTGTTAGTGGCAATGGTTTTCATAGCACGAATTTGGGGCAGGGTGACGGGTATCCCGGCGCAGGCTTCCCCTTTTTCTTTGGTGTTTGTCATAAAGGTGTGAACAATGTATTCATGCAGCATTTCCAT
>JAGLCZ010000741.1 GCA_023145975.1 Candidatus Hydrogenedentota bacterium
TGACCGGGATACTTCCGGATCAAGCGCTGATACCCCGACACTGCCGCCCGATAATTCCACCCAAAAAGAGAACCCAGCTCAACACGCCCCGCCGCCAGAAAACGTTCGAAGGGTCCTGTCTTATGGATAAGGAAGGCACTCTTATGCTTTGCTAACGCCATGAAAGGCCACAACGCAAATTCATCGCTGTTCTTTACGCGATATAATCCCTTGACTGCGTGACGATACTGTTCTGGAATAAGCAGGCCCATAAACTTACCGCGCACAACATCCTCACCCTCGGGCCACGCCAATTGATAGACGGGAAAGAAAAACGTATAGTTGCCGGATTTCCCTATAAGCCCGGGATGCGGCGTTGCCCATTGCGAGAAATCCACCATCGGTAAATCTTTATACAAAATACGTAAGAATAGAGGATGCCCCGTGTGCTTTAAAGACAATGCCATATATTCCCCCGTACTTTCAAAGCCAGGAAGCTCCGGGGTTCCTTCAAGTCCGGGTAAGGGCAGCAACGGACGCAGCAGCACATTATCACCCTCAGTACTCCACACCGTCTCTACAGGTGTTAAAGCAGCATTGGCATACCGGATAAGCAGGGTATCCATACGCTGCTCTTGTACAAAGCGCAGCACTACAAGCGAAAAACCAAGCGCCAGAACCAGCGCCGTCACAAAGCCAATACCCAACGCAATCTTCTTCGGACGAAACTGCATACGCAGTGCATTGAACTCTTTTTTATAGAGATTGCGCAACAACCCATACGTCCATCGATACACTTTTGAAATAAGATAACCGCATGCCCAATAGGGGACAAATGCCAAGTAGAAAAAATGCCGAAACTCATAGAGTAAACCGGGGTAAGCACCGAAATAAATACACAGAAAAGAAACAGCAATACCAATGCGTATATTGGAAATACTTAATACAAGCAATGCAAGAACGGCATAGACCAATCCCCATTCAGAAAAGTGGTCGCTGAAGGGCGCATATAAATCCGCGCGACTGCGCAGTAAATCCCCGTGAGGCTGTGTGATGTTTTCCGCCTCCTGCGCCGCCACCGCATTCACTTTCGACAACGCCATCACTGA
>JAGLCZ010000742.1 GCA_023145975.1 Candidatus Hydrogenedentota bacterium
ATTCGTTGAACCACGACATGAACGCAGGAAGCCGGCCGTCTGTGTCTGTCGCAACAATGTGGTAATGATTCGACATCAGGCAATAAGCGTGAATTTTTACATTATAGATCTGTGCCGCATGCGCTAGGCTGCCCAACGTCAATTAAAAATGTGCATCAACGACAATTACACTTGAGCATTTTGTCAGGGGGTTAAAGGGGGACTTATCCCCCTTTGTTGCCTGACGCCCGGCAGTGCCGACAGGCACTGCCGTAACCATATCGGCCCGCATGTCCGACCCACCGTAAGGGGGTCGGATTTTCTGGCAGTGGACCCTGTTTTTTTTCACGTTCATGGTTTGTCCTTTTCTGCCTGATACCTTTTTGCTGCCTGTTCTGTTCGGTAGCTAATGCCAGCCATTTCTAAGATGACGGCATGATGTACCAGCCGGTCGATCGCCGCGGCCGTGGTCAGAGCGTCCTTAAAGATTTTGTCCCACTGGGAAAAAACCAGGTTGCTGGTGATGATAATGCTTCGACGTTCGTACCGTTCTGCCAAAAACGTAAACAGGACTTCCATTTCGTCCCGGTCCTGCTGGATGTAACCGATATCGTCAAGGATAACGACATCAAAGACATCCAGTCGGCGTAGTTCCTTTTCCAGTGCCAATTCTCGTTTGGCCACCAGCAGTCGCTGGACCAGTTTGAAGGCCGGGATAAAAAGCACACGGTAGCCGCGTAGCACCAGTTCGTGCCCGATAGCGCAAACTAAATGCGTCTTTCCGCGTCCTGGCAGACCAAATGCCAGCACATTTTCCGCTCTGTCCACAAAACCGCCTTCGCACAGGGTTGGCAATTGTCGGCGTACGGCCACCGGCAGACGCGACAGGTCCAAAGATGCCAACGTTTTACTCCTGGGCAGGCACGAAGCTTTCAGCATACGTTCGCTTTTACGCCGCTTACGCTCGTCCAATTCCATTTCGCAAAGATAGTGCAGGTATTGTTCAAAGCTCCAGCCACCCTTGTCCGCCTGTTCGGCCACGTTCCTGCGCAATCTCAAAAACGACGGCAGGTGCAGTGCCTTCAGCAGTACATCGGTGTCGTCGCGTGTGCGTTCTTCCTTCTTCATCATGCCGCCTTTACCGCTTTCAGCAATTTGTCGTATCCGGACAGGTCCACTTCGTATTCCGGCATATCCACAGGTTTTTCCAGTGTCCTCGGCTTCACCAGGGATTTGACCGCCTCAGCCGTCGGTACTTCGCCCGCTGATAGCAGCAGTTCCAGAGCGGCGTCCACGTCGCATTCCATGGTCATCGCCGCCAGCTGCAGCAGCTTCAAATAGTTCAAGTCAGTACTGATGTCTTTATGTGGCGCCGCGCAAAGCACCTCGTATGCCGCACGGAAACGAGCCGTTGGAAAAAGGTCGTCTCGATACCGGTATCTCTCAAAACCGCCAGGCTTGCGGATAAGGGATTCAATAATGTGCCGGTATTCGATGCGATGACCGGCACGTCCGGACATCCGTTCCATTGTCTGTTGCAGTGTGCCCTTAAAATAGACCTCCAGCCGGTCCTCGTATAGCCGCACACGCACCGTTTCACCTATCAGGCGCGATGGCACAGAATAAACGTTGTGCTTCACGTTTATCGTGGTCCACGAGCTTACCCGCACGTCCTCTTCTGTGTATTCCACCAGCCGATCTACAATTAACGGACGCATCGCATCCAGCTCTTCCTTCGTGCGGATCGACCGTCCTTGATTCGCTTTTTCAAGGATGCCCCACAGCCATTTCTCGTAACTTTCTACGCTTGAAAAATCACGGTTGTGTCGCAGAAGCAGGTACTGTTCCAAGCGACGCTTCAGCACGCCGTTGCTGGCTTCCACATCTCCGTTCTGTTCCTTCTCTCCGATGCCCGTCGTCCGCGCCTTCATTCCAAGATGCTCAATTAAATCCTTGTATTCAGGATTAAAGTCCCGGCCGCCAGACCCAAGATTATGCGTCGCTGCCGTCGAATTGTCCGTCTGGTGGTATCGGGGTATCCGACCCAGACGGAAAATGGCCGCCTGCACCCCGCGACGTATCGCAGACATCGATTCAGACCGGCATGCAGTCGCCCATTCCCAGTTGCTGTAAGGCAAAACCATGTGACACAGTTTGTGGCGATATTCTTCCCCATTTATCGTAATCCCAAGTTCAGTTGCCCATGTGAAATCCGTCTGCATCGCCTCGCCAGGCCGATGCTCCTGACTGAAGAATACTTCCTTATCTGGTCCTTCCCTTGCTCGCCAATCCCGTATCCTGCGCTGCAACGTTCGTAATTGACCGTCCTGATAAATCCCAGAACGACGCATCTGTAAATCCTCAAATATAGTTTTCGCTTCGAGAGTCGGAGCATCCCGAAGCATCTTTTCTATGTCGCACCAGTCATCACTGAAAACGTCCGCACGAGTCCGCCACGTCCGTTCCACCGACATCTCCGATGGCAGACACCCCGACGACATGTACTTCCGCGCCGTGTTTCGACTCATGCCCGCTCGCATCGCTGCTTTCCCTTTTCGGCCATGTTTACTCATTTCTTCCATCAATTTTCTCACTTGGGCATTCGTCGTTTTCAAGTACATTTCCTCTTGCAGAAGAGTACTTGTCAGACTTCTAATTCTTTACGTCAAATGCTCAAGTGTAATTGTCGCCAATGCTCAGATGCTATTGTCGCTGGGCAGTCATGTTTTGAGTACCATCGAAA
>JAGLCZ010000743.1 GCA_023145975.1 Candidatus Hydrogenedentota bacterium
CGTGTGGTCACCCCGGATCCGTTGTTACCTGTATCCGGCGGCGTAGGTACCCCTACCCCGGTTACTGAAAAAAAAGGCGATCTATTTGTACGTGCGTTGGTATTGGAAAAGGACAATACACGGATTGCACTCGTTGCTATTGATAATCTGGGATGGCCAAAGGTGTGGGGCGACAAAACCCGCGCTTTGATTTCCCGTATCCCCGCAGAAAATATTATTATCGGGGCGACCCATACCCACAGTGCCCCGGATGCCTATTGTTTTCCTGATATGAAAGGTAAGCATCACGCCGATCTAAAATATCTGGAGTGGGTATGTGAGCAAATGGCGGATGCCGTCAATGAAGCAATCGACACTTTACGCCCTGCATCCCTGAAAGTTGCTGTGGAAGAAATAAACGGAAAAATTGCCTATAATTACTACGCACCGCAACTGTACGACCCACGATGCAGCGTATTACAAGCAATCGATGCGAAAGATGCCTCGGTAATTGCAACGTTGCTAAACTATGCCATACACCCCGAAGTACTCGGTTCCGGACAGGGAATCATGAGTCCGGATCTATGTGGTCCCCTCTATGATCGAATTGAATCTACTGTCGGTGGTATGGCACTGTTTCTGAATGGGGCACAAGGCGGCATGATCACCGCCGATAATCGCTCGCCGGAAGGAGATATGGAAACCTGGGAGGAATGTATACGCATTGGCGAACTGCTTGCCGATGAATCACTGCGTATTATTGCCGAAGCACCTGTACAACAAGATCCGACACTGCTTTGCGCAGCACAAGACCTTACATTGCCTGTGGACTCGCCGCTGATGCGAATGCTTCTGCAAAACTCCCTGCTGGCAGAACAGATGGGATCGGCAGAAACCCTGGTTACACAGTTAAACGTCGTCAATATTGGTACCGCACAATTACTGACCATTCCCGGCGAAGCATTACCTAATATCGGCTACTATCTGAAACGGAACATGCCTACAGAACATACATTCCTGCTAGGCTTAACCAATGATGCATTTGGCTACATGCTGACCAAATATGATTTCAATAGTTTTGATCGCTATGAATACATATCCCAGACCAGTATGGGTGAAATGACCGCTGAAATTTATATCGAGCAGGCACTGCAGCTGGTCAAAGATACTCCTGCGCCCGACACCC
>JAGLCZ010000744.1 GCA_023145975.1 Candidatus Hydrogenedentota bacterium
ATTGCGAACGAATAACAGTATATTCATTAACATATTTAAAATAAACATTTTGTTTTTATTTATATGTTAACAATCTTATTAGTGATGATAACAAGTGTAAACAGTCACCATAAATGGTATTCTGCTTTTATTGTATGTTCTATGATTTTTTTTAGCGTAACATGCTCCATCATCAATTCGGCAAGCACTTAGTCCTTGCGTTGAATCCTGTTTTCGAGATAAATGATACGCTTCTGAGAACGACGTTCTTCAGCGTCCTTGTTGCGCTGAAAGGCGGCGGTGCCGTTCACGAACAATTCCCGCTGCCAGCGGTAGAAAACCGTGGGTTGCAACTGGTACTCCCGGCATATTTCGGACACGGGCTTCTTTTCTACAAGGTGACTGCATAATAGTGCCACCTTTTCCTCGGCGGTAAAACTTCTGCGTTTCTTTCTCATGACTTCTCCTCTTTAGTCTACACATTGTGACAGCTTGGAAAGTCCTATTTCTACTGAGGCAAAACACTGTCCTCATCTTTTATTTCCAATAATTTACCGTCTAGTTCAAGCGGTAGATGTCATGCATTTTGAGACACCCTCGTCTTTTAATTAGTGTACATTTCCTCAGTAGTTTTTCTTTTCTCCTCTGTTTTCTTTTCTGGCGGATTTATCCATACTGCTTCAGGCGGCACATCCGCTTTGGGCGGCCTATTTCTAAAACGTTCAGGATGCCGTACGAAAGCATCGTCCAAAGTATGTTGTCGCATTTCAATAATACACTGTGTCCTTCCATAATGTCTATCTTCAGGCGTGAGAAATGCAATTCCAGAATGATGATGCTCGGTGTTATACCATAGGAAAAACTCCTGGCAGAACGCACGCGCATCCTGTATGGACCCAAAACGTGCCGGAAACTGCGGTCGATACTTAAGGGTTTTAAACTGGCTTTCTGAAAAGGGGTTATCATTGGACACATGAGGCCGGCTATGCGTCTTGGTGATCCCCATATCACTGAGCATCATTGCAAGGGGTTTTGATTTCATTGATGAACCACGGTCGGCATGGAGGGTTAACTGATCGCGTGTAATTGCCTGTTTATCGCAGCTTTCCTTGATGAGGCGTTTTGCTAAACTGGAACTTTCTCGCTCAGCTACCATCCAGCCCACCACATAGCGACTGAAAATATCCAAAATAACATAGAGGCAATAATAGGTCCATTTTACGGGTCCCTTAAGTTTTGTAATGTCCCACGACCAGACTTCGTTAGGTCGTACAGCCATTAGTTCGGGTTTCTTGTACTGGGGGTGTTTGAGTTGGTTACGACGTTCTTTTACTTCCCCTTGCGCATCAAGAATACGATACATAGTACGCGTTGAACACAGATAGCGACCTTCTTCAAGCAAAG
>JAGLCZ010000745.1 GCA_023145975.1 Candidatus Hydrogenedentota bacterium
AACGTTTCTTCATCCATCACAATGGGTGGACTCATCCGCAGAATATGCCCAGCAGGAATCCATGCCAATCCTTTGGCAAAGGCTTTCTGATAAATCAGCTCTCCCGCTTTGTCGAAAGGTTCTTTAGTACTTCGATCTTTAACCAGTTCGATTCCCATCAGGCAGCCCTTCGCACGTACATCGCCAATGATCCGGTGTTCTTCTTTCATTCTTTCCATACGCTGCTGTGCTAATTTACCCAGTCTTTCCGCATGTTCAAGCAGGTTTTCCTCTTCGATCACTTCCGTTGCCGCCAATGCCGCTGCGCAGGCCATTGGATTGCCGCCGTAACTGCTGGAGGCGGAAATGGATTCAAAGGCTTCCGTATAAGGTTCCCGTACTGCGACACAAGTCACAGGGAAACCATTCCCGAAACCCTTACCGATGGTAACCACGTCCGGAAGTACGTCCCAATGTTCCATGCACAACCATTTTCCTGTGCGTCCCCAACTGGTCAGCACCTCATCTGCCATTAACAAAATACCCAGTTCATCACAGAGCGCACGTACTTTCGGGAAAAAATCATCTGGCGGCATAACCGTACCGCCCCAACCCTGAATCGGTTCCAACACAAAACCGGCAACATCGTGAACCGTTCCCTTGTCAATATATTCACGGTAAAAATTGATGTATTGATCCGTGTCGATACTGCCGTCATCTTTCGTCCACATGGGACGATAACAATCGGGACGCGGTACCATATGCGCACCGGGCGCACGAACTGCACCATAAACAGAGGAACGGATATGCCCCATCGACACGGCACCGTAGGTTTTCCCGTGGTAGTCGTAGAAACAGGAGATGGTCTCATTTTTTGAGGTAGCTGCACGCAACACACGAATACCCGCTTCTACTGCTGTCGTACCGGAATCATAAAACTGAAATCCTTTCAAATCACCCGGTAAAATTTCAGCCAGCTTTTCCACCAGCATCGTTTTGATGGGCGTGGTAAAATCGTGGGCGTTCATCAGCTTTTTGGCATGTTTGGCAATAGCTTCGCTGACCTTGGGATGACAATGCCCCAGTGATGTAACGTAGATGCCGGAAGAGAAATCGATGTACTCGTTGCCATCGACATCCTGCAATATACAGCCTTCCCCGGACTCAAAGCTTACAGGAAAAAGTTTTACCTGTCCACTAAGTCCTTTGAAATACTGAGTACAACGCGTATGGTACTCATTCGACTTCGGTCCCGGCGGCGGCACCGTAATATTCGGCATTGACGAAGTCCGGGCATTCGCCCAGGCAATGGAAGAAAATTTATCGGTCATACTATGTTTCCTTGGTTCGTACTTTATTTTCAAACTTTTGCTATCAGCAAATAGAAGTTAAATTACAGAAAACTACTATCGTCATCATTGCGCGGCGCAAAGCAATCTCAACACACCCGTCATTGCGAGGCACGAAGCAATCTCTTCTTCAAGATAGTCAGCGCATAATATCAGATTGCTTCGTTCCTCGCAATGACGATGTATTATAGATCTAAACCGGGTTGCAGGCAATGCCCTCACTGGTAAAAAAATACCTATCGTTAATAGCCTTTATCCCAACGGGGTTCAATAGTCTGAGCAATATTCTCGCCCATCCAAACCTCCGTCTTCAATAACTGATGAATCGATCCCGGCAACTTTGGGGTTACGGGACCATGCAGACACAAACGTGATATAGTTCGCTGCCAGGAGGCTTCCGAACCGTCTACCGTAATTGCATGGGTATCAATTCGTTTTTTCGCACCGATCACTTCCGCCGGACCTATGGTTGCCGCCATAGGAGGGACACTGCACAGGTCGCCGCTTAACCCGAAACTGCCGTGCAGCGAGTTCTGGGCAATGGTGAAAGGACTCAGCGTTACAATACGCGGCCCCATCTGTTTCCATTCTTCCAGCGGCACATCATACTCCGGGCAATCCGGTTCAACAAAAGCCAGATGTCCCGTCCACCCGGGACCGCTATAACAGCAGTCTGCTCCCCCTAAATCTGCCAACATCTTGCCGTAATACTCGATGTTCTCATGATTCGGCCCTTTGACCTGTTCCAGGGGTGGGCGTAATTCAGGATCAATATTTCCATAGAAATGTTTCATCATGGAGTACATAAAACCATACTCCCAAGTATCCGGTGCGGCGATTCCGTCTTCATTGGCGTACTCGTCCATATTGAAGGTATGCAAATGACTGCAGTCGATTCTGCACATGTTGATCATTTGTGCTACCCACCGATACCCCGGCCAGGGCTGCGGCATAATGAGCACGCATTTTCGATTTTCATCCCGCGCGGTTTTGATTTCATTAAAAATATGCAATAGCCACTTGAAGGGAATATCCGCTTCAGGAATAACCTGTATATTCAAATCAGGATTGGAATGTTTCGTAATATCTTCCCGTGTAATCGCACGTACCCGCGCCACAGCTTCCTTATCCCTAAAAGGCACACATTTCGCCGCACTGAATTCAAATGTAGACATAATAAATCATTCTCCCGTTTTTAGTTCTCTAACCGTTCGTATACTTGTTTTCCGCCGACCCATGTTGAGACAGGTTCTAAGGCAGTATCTGTTTTATCCCATAAAACTATATCAGCATCCATACCCACGTTCAATTGTCCTTTGTTAGACATACCAAGGATTTTTGCAGGGTTTAACGTTCCCATGGCCCAAACTTGTTCCGGGGGAAGATCCAGCCAGCCCAGCAAATTCTGTATACCCCGGTTCATCGTCAATGCACTGCCTGCGAGTGCGCCGAAATCAGGATGTTTCGGATCTGCAATACGCGGTGCATTGCCCGCTGCAACCTCCACGGGATAGCCCCAGGGTGTATTATAGCGACCCGGCGGCATTCCAGCACCAAAGCTACTGTCTGTAATCAATGATACACCCTGCCACCCCTTTGCCGCCACTGCCGCACGAATGGCGGTGGGATGCACATGAATACCATCTGCAATGAAATCACAGGTGGCACGGGGATCAGCCAAAACGGTTTCTACTACACCCACGGGACGCACCCCAACATCCGTCTCTTCCGGCACGGGAAACACATCATAAAAGTGGGTGGCATG
>JAGLCZ010000746.1 GCA_023145975.1 Candidatus Hydrogenedentota bacterium
TTGTCGATAAAGTCATAGCCAAGCCCTAGCCCTCCCTGAAGACGCAAATCCAACTTCCTGCCGTCATCACGTTCTATCAATCCAAGGAAGTGAAGATAAAGTTGTTCGCGCAGATAATACTGCCACTGTACATCGCTCTGATAACGCCGCGTATTTAAGATGTCATCGGTAGAACCATACACCGCCTCAAAGTCGAAGCAAAGGGTATTCCGCTTCCCGGCGCGTTCCAGTCCTGCTGCAAAGTTAACATCAGTCGTATCCGTATTCCCATTACGCAGCACCAGTCCCAAATCAACGGTACCGCTCCATTTTCGCGGGGCAGGCGGATGCAGCACTGCATCGAGCTCTTCCCGGGTTGCTGCCAATGCTGTGATTTCACACGAAGGCACGGCATGAAACGCTTCTTCTATACGAATACCCACGCACCCTTCCTCCTGCGCAAGGGTTCCTTCCCGTATCGTTGCATCAGAAAACGCCACCGCGCGCGTTCCTTCAGTCTCAATCGCTGTGACCATCTCCAACGGAAGGGATATTTCCCCCGCATAGGGCGTGCTGATATGCACCGTACCGCCGTCCACTGTAAGCAGGGTTCCTGAAATCCGATCGCCGTTGTTCAACAACAGCACATCGGCTTCCGCACCCAAAACGAACAGGATCATCCCAAAAAATAACAGCGTCATACTTCTTTTCATTGCTTATCCTTTAAACTTAAGATCAACCGAACCTCACCTTTCGAGAGATTCAGTTTCTCCGAAATCTCCAAAACACTCATTCCCGCCGCATTATAGGAAACCACCTGCCGCTGTAACGACGAAGGTTCCTTCTCTTCCGCTGCAGACAGGAAAACTTCCGATTTATCTTCTTTCTCCCCGCATTCCAAAAGCTGCCGAAATGCATTCCGCGCCTTATCCGGGTTTCCAGGTGCCTCCGGCGTAGGCTCCATCCCGTGAAATTGTACTGTATCCCCGCGCTTCTCCTGTGTAGAAATATCCCCCGGCTGCATCATACCGTCCACCACCTCAATCTGCCGCTGAATACGCTTCAGCTCCAGTGACACCGTTTCAAGTTCCCGCGTCAACAACCGCTGATGCTCGTACAATTCCTCATTTCGTTTGAGTCCCTGCTCCAAAATCTGCTTGACCACCTGCGTCTTTTGCGCCACATCCCCACTGAACTCCCGTGCCAACTGCTTCTGCTCTTCCACAAGACCGCGCAAAG
>JAGLCZ010000747.1 GCA_023145975.1 Candidatus Hydrogenedentota bacterium
AGTATCATGAAAGACAACTGCTGCACGATTATATTTGAACAATCTGTGATCATAAAAGAAGGGGAAATTCTTGATATTGAATTTCGTCCAAAAAACTAATGAAAGTTCCTTTCCATCTTTCGTAATCACCTTTTG
This sequence comes from Candidatus Hydrogenedentota bacterium, assembly GCA_023145975.1. Taxonomy (GTDB): domain Bacteria; phylum Hydrogenedentota; class Hydrogenedentia; order Hydrogenedentales; family CAITNO01; genus SLFT01. The sequence continues at coordinate 136 of JAGLCZ010000747.1, forward strand.
CTACAATAGGTGCAGTAAAACATATGTCATATAAAAAACAGGTTCTTCGTCATTTACCGAAAAAATCTTATATAGGATGAAGGCAATGGAGAATGAGACCGATGGGACAAAATAGTACAGGATATATAACTGAGTCCAGAGTCAGAAAAAAGTTAGAGACTCTTGGTCTGGAAGTCCGAAAACCTTTGCCTGACAGAGGTATTGATATCATTGCCTGGCACCCTGATAATCCTTCAAAGATTGTCAAAATTCAAGTTAAGGGAAGAAACCCAAAAACGATTACCTCTTACCGATGGTTTCAAATCAGAGTAGGTAAGAAACAGTTAGAACAAACCCAAAAAGAAGGAAAAGCAGCAGATGTTTCTTGGTTGATGAAACTTGCAAAGGTAGATTTTCTTGTTTTAGACGCTGTCAGAGTTGATGAAACGTGGGTATTCAGCAGGGATCAAGCACTTGAACTTATGGTGATGAATGAGTTGCAATACTGTAATAGACCCGATAATATTTTTACCTATGATGAGCCATTGAAATCAAAGCAAAAAGAAATTAATCTTGATATCAAAATTCACGGTAAACCACTTACAAAAACATTTTCAAATTGCTGCAATAATTTTGCGCCAATTGTAAATTTTTTGAAAATACAGTGAGTTAACCTTAATGTATTTTGCCACACGGAAGGAGCAGAAAATCATGAACTTCATAGCCATAGACTTTGAGACATCCAATTACGACTCAAATAGTGCCTGTGCCGTCGGCCTTGCCGTTGTCCGGAATGGAGAGGTGGTGAATAAACACGTTTTTTTCTTCTGTCCACCCGATAGTAATTTCGTTTTTACATATCTACATGGGATATCCTATGATGACGTAAAAAATGAACCTACCTTTGCTGAAGTATGGCCACGTATACAGAAAATTATTGGGAATCTTCCCTTTGTTGCACACAACGCTTCTTTTGATATGAAGGTTTTACAGGAAACCCTAAACTATTACGGTATACCCTATCCCAAAATTCCCTGTGCATGCACTTGCATGATTTCACGGCGTGTATGGCCACAATTATCTTCGCATTCACTGGATACTGTCGCCAATTATTTGAATCTACCGCTGGATCATCATAATCCCGTTTCCGATGCTGAGGTATGCGCCCAAATAGCAATAGAGGCGTCTTTGGAAGGCGGTTTTCATTCTTTACTGGATATGACAAATGCGTTAGGGATTCGTTATGACTACCTGACGAAACGTAAATCATCCTTAAAGAAGCAAAAGAAAACAATAGGAAATATATCTTCCTTTAAAAATAATAGCGAACCAAAATCTTTCCCCGAAGAAATCAAGGCCATGCGTTATAACGAAAATATTACTTCTACCAAATCTATTGCAGATAAACTCGCCCTCAAACTTACTGCTCTTCGAGAAAAATACGGAATTAGAAAAAAATAGGATTATAGAAATAAGGCGGGGAACACTGGAACTAAAAAGTCTGCTGTAGTCTTTATCCCAGTACAGGGCTTACTTTTTTTCGGAGGTGCTAAGGGCATCCTCGTCTGAGGCAAGCACGAAGAAAGCATCAGAGACAAGCTCTTTGCCTGCCATACGGTTGATACGAAGCAATAAGTCCCATTTGAGATAACTAAGCTTGTGCATCCAGACCGGGCTTTCCACGATGATGCGCAATTTTCCGTCCTTAATGCTGTGAGGACGACAATGTTTTCCCAGATGCTTCCCCGTTAACTTTTCCCAATGTTCCCAGATTTTTGCCTGTTCCAGATTTTTGCCCAGCGATGTTGTCTTCTGCATCCGTTCGAGAATATTGCTGATATGTTCCACTTTATTTTTTTTCAAGGTGCCCTCGCTCTATCTGAAATAATGCTGCATGCTGCTGCGACAGGGGAAACAGTTCTATAGGCTGTGCAGTAGTAATAATAGCCTGCGCCTCTTCCGGTACTGCTTCCAATAATCGTCGTGCCCGGTCGTTGTCCAATTCGGCAGGGGCTTCATCCAGTAATACCACGGGATATTCTCCCACGCGGCGGCGCATAAGTTCCACCTCTGCCAGTTTCAGGATAAGTGCCGCACTTTTTTGCTGTCCCTGCGACCCGTAAGTACGCGCGCTTTTTCCTGCAATCTGTATTACCAATTCATCCCGATGCGGACCGCGTCCCGTATTTTTTCGGGTCATGTCAGCAGTGCGTGTTTTTTGAAGTATATCCACAATAGCATCCGCGTCATTGATATCCGGTTGATAACTAAGGGACAGGGGCTCATTTTCAATAAGCTGCGCATACAGCTCGCCTGCAATAACAGATAGCTCGCCTATTGCTTCCTGCCGTTCCGTTATAAGAGTTTTTCCGTATTCCGCCAACTGCGTTTCCCATACTGCAAGCAGGTCGGGATCACAGGAATGATGACGCAGCAATTCGTTCCGTTGACGTAATGCCTTTCGATATTGCTGCAGTGCACGTAAATAAATGGGGTGCAGTTGGGATAACTCCATATCAAGAAAAAGACGCCGGGTGGAGGCAGGACCTTTTACGAGAGCAATATCTTCCGGTGAAAAAAACACGACACAAAGCTTACCAAGAACATCGCTGAGCCGCGGCTGTGCCACACCATTGATCTTGAAACG
>JAGLCZ010000748.1 GCA_023145975.1 Candidatus Hydrogenedentota bacterium
TTGCGCAAACACCGGATTGGGACGGCAAGAATGTGTCCGCTATTGCCACGCATATTGCCCCTGTCGGATTGTATGCTATTGAGCCAGCTCCGTATAATCCACCTTTACCTGATGCGCCCGACGGGTACACACGTCTCAGGCCGAATGCTGCAGACGAAGGTTTTGTCGTGGATAGTCAGAATGGCTTTGATACAGCAAGTGACCCTGGATGGGTTTGGACGAATGCAGGGCGCGTTTATATTCTTCCTTTCCTGATTATTGAATCCGACGGATATAGTGGTACCAACTACGTCCGTTGGCAGGACGGTATGACAACTATTTATGGTCATGGTGATCTATACCTGCATTATGATTCTCTTCCCGAATTTCCCGGAGATTATTTGATTCTCTCAGGTGATTTCCAGATTGATCTTAATACCGGTTCCATTACACCTATGACAGGTGCTTCTGTGATGCTTGATGTTGTTCCACTGGGTGTACTGGATGCGTCTTCAGACAAGTTTCATCTTTCCATTCTCGGTATGGGTGAATTTGAGGGGCTAACGCCTCGTACAGGTATCGCCGCCGGCGGGGCGAGTGCCAGCACCTTTGGCGATTTGGGTGCGGCTGAGTTTGAACATTTGTTCCTGGCGGATTTGGGGGGGCGTTTCCGTATTACATTTGGTCGTATGGGGTATGCCGGACTTCTGCCGCCCTATGTGCAGGGAAAGCTGAGCTTTGGCGATACAATTCCTTTAAGTCTGGTTTTTCGTGAGGACTTATTTTATGCCGACCGTCTGGAATTGCCGGCGCCCATACTCGAGATGCTTGATGGCACAGGTACGATGGTTTATACCATGAAGCCTCGTGGTCTTACATTAACTGTGGATGATATTACGTTTGATAATCTGGGTACGGATACTTACTTTAATGAACTTGATTTAACCATAGAAGGCGGAAGCATAGGGCAGGGAGCGCACGGTGTTGGTATATATGCGGATTATGCAGAGATTGCCTATGCATATTATGAAGAGCCCTTGCACACAAATAGTTTCTATGCGGGGACAGATGTATGGAGGATTGATGCGTTACAAGAGTATAGATTCGGGGATGTTCTGGTGCAGGCGCAGGACTTGACTTTAAATATTGCTTCCGCTGATTCCTGTGATACAGCCTGGTACACTACTGGGGAAACTGTATTGACCCTTCACGGAAGTATCCCCGGAGCTTACGAAGGAATTGTGAGTGATCTTACCGTGTATCACGCATCGGAACCGACTGCCTCCAGTATTATGTTTACGCAGCAGGATACTTGTGTACTGACCGTCACCGGTTCCTCACCGCATGCTATAGAACAGGAGACTTTTCGTATAAACGCATTTTCGTTGGATAACGGAACCGTAACGTTGCCGTTACCGGGGGGTGTGGTTACTACGGCTGGCGTACGTTTTGACATGGGGGTTGATATTGCGTTGTGGGGTAGTGATTGGAGTTTTGATGATGCCGGATTTGATGCAGATGGATTTTCAGCCAGTTCTATTTATTTTGATACCGTCGGTGAGAACGCTGCGAATATAAGGGTAGCACTTGACAGCTTTGTCATAGATGCTGGTGCTGTAGCATACGGAGGCGGCAGTTTTAATCATTACGGTTATGATTGGTCAATTGATGCCAATGCCAATGTATCAGACTGGTCGTTGGATGCCAAAATGACTGGTGTAACAGATTTTGATGATTTGGATGCCGCCCTTGAAATTAGCGGTAACAACTTGAATATTCTTACATTGGTGCTGCCCGAATATCGGCGTATTGTTGGAGGGGGTATCCAGGTGTTTGCCCTGCTTGATCATAGTTTTGAAAGTGCTGATAGCATCGGTATTCATTTTGATGGAGATTTTCAGCTTTTTATTTTGCCGGTCACAAATTTCAGTGATACAGATATACTTTTTAATGACGGAGAATATACTATAGCGGCCGGGTTGGTTCCGGCGCCAAAGGCTGCGTTGCCTCCAGGAATGGGTAATGATTTTGGGACGCTTGAACCGCCAATTCATACCATGGGTGACATGGTTTTTATTTATGAGTTCAGTTTTGTTTTCAGCAATAGCGTGTCAACTGCTTTGGGAACGCTCAATATTGCTTCCGGGGGTGAGATAGATACTTTCTTTGCGACTGCACCTTATGTTTTAAATGCACTGGGTGAACTGGAGTTTAATGGTAGCCTTGGTTATAACCGTGTTGCTGCGGGAATTTATCTGTTTGACGAATACTCCATGGCAGATGCCCAGGTAATATGGGGTAATGTTTATGTAGATGATGAATACGAAGGATATGGTATTTGGGCAAACGGCTATTTAACCCTTAAAAAGATAGTGGATGGCTGGGCTACTATATCAAACCTGAGAAGCAAACCGGATGAAGGTAGCTACACAAGCGGCGTCGAAGTTAAGGGACTGCTTAAAGTACCTGTCTATGTACCGGTTTTTGGCGGCAGCAAGTTTGCAGGCGTAACGTTACGTATGTATAAAGAAGGGAATCCTGATCCTTTGTTACCGGACTCGGGCACATTTGAAGGTATTCTTAATGTGCCGTTGTGCGTGAATTATCCATACTGTAAGGTTAAATGGTGCAAGAAATGGGGTATACCGTATCCCTGCGGAATTAATTGTGAAACCAGAAAGTCCTGCGTTAACTTTGACATTGGCTTTTCTTTCAGTCCGGATGGTATTAGTGTTATACGTGAGAAAAACGACTTTGAACAAGCTCTGGAAGATGTAGGCATCAAGTTGTTTACAGATGGATATGGGTATTATGACGAGGAAAGTGGTCTTGCTGTTATGACCAATTACCGGCGTCTTGATACTGCCAAAACCTTGAGTAAAGATGGTATCTTATCCAAGAGTGATCCCGGTCAGCTTGTGATACCTTTTGATGTGCCGGCAGGTGTGCCGCGGGCGATTGTGCGCTATGATTACACGCCTTACATCGGTGATGCGGAAGTGAGTATACGTTTCCCGGACGGTACATTGTTTACTTCTGCTTCAGTACGTCCCCTAATTGTAAGCGGGGAAGAAACGTATGAACCGGTAGAGGGTGATTGGTCTATTGAATATACGGAAACAGATGAACTTGGCGAAACAGTTGATGAGAGTCTGCGTGAAGCTGTATATACCTTCCAGGGACAATGGCACTATCAGCAGGTGGAATTGATGGAGGAGCCCGGTGTATCTACGGGAGAGGTAGTGGAAGAACTTGTTCCGGGGTATGTAATGCCCGGGCGTTATGAGATTATCATTGATTATACCGATGAAGCCAATCAGGGCGCTTCTGAATTTCTTCTCGAAAATAATCCGCCCAAACTGACAGGTGGTGACCTCGAGCAGCTTGATGAAAATTCCTGGAATATTACCTGGGAAGTAGATGATGAAGATGGCGACGACGTTATTGTAAAACTATATCTGGGTAAGGATCCCGATGCATCACATCTTGCTGTTCCTATTGGTGACATAAACGGATATCTATGGACAGGGGAAAGGGAGAGCCTCGGATTTTCTTTCCAGGACTATAGTGAGTATGGGTTTACAGAGCCGCAGCATTTGTTCATTAGTTTAGACGATGGCTATGCCGAACATTACACGCGCATGGCAATACTGGTGCCGCCGAATGTGCCGCAGCCGCCGGACCAGGTGGAAGGTGTAGTTGCACGGGCAGAACAAAGTGGTACAGATGTATTTTGGGATCCTGTAGTGTACGAGCCGCCTTCGGAGGAATTCGGGTTGGGCGGGTATGTTATATACGTGGTGGAACGTGGTGCGGATGGTGCAACAGAGATGTCCAGGACATTAAATACCTCACTGGATACGACGGAATTATATGTGGATGAGTTGATTAACGGTCGTATTTATGAGATTACAGTTGCGGCCTATGCTATGCGTAGAAATACGGCTAAAGCGGAAGGTGATCCAGAAAGTTATGCTACCTATGTTGGTGCAAAATCATCTCCTGTAACGGTGCAGCCCATGGCGACGACTCCAGATAAAAGCGGCATTATGAATCCGCCGCGTTTTACTACGAGTCCGCCCCAGGTAGCGATTATAGGAAAACTATTTGAGTACGAGGTCGGTATTGAGCAGCTGGACGGGGTTCCGGTGCTGCTTTCTCTGGAAAACTATGACGAGTTATATCTTCCTGTTGATCTGGATGAATTGGTTAATAATCAGCGGCTTGCTTTTGTACCGGATGCAAGTCTTGCCGGTACTCATGAAGTTATTTTACGGGCACAGGATCTTTTTGGAGGGGAATCCCTGCAGAAATTCAGGATACAGGTTGCGGATGTTGATTTAAAGGGTTTGACTTCCCTGACGAACTCGCTGCCGCCGATACGGGTTTATGTTGGACAGCCCCTGGATTATCAGGTTGACATGAATTTGCCTGGTCTTGGTGGTACTCTTGAGTTCCTTTTTGTGCAGGCACCGGAAGGACTATATCTTGACAGGAGTACTGGACGTATCAGTTGGACCCCGATTCTGGAAGATATTGGCAGGCATGTAGTAGTTGTGGACGTGTATCTAAATGTCGATATGTGTGATTCCTGTGAGGGTGGACTTATTGCTTCCCGGGAATTTACCGTTTATGTGGAAGAAAATCCTGTTGCTGCCTATTTGCCGGTTATAGCTGTAACTCCTGCTTTGGCTTATGTCGGTAATGACGGTGGGGCATTGGATTTTGAGGTAGATAATATAGGGACAGGAACGGTTGCATGGACTGCTGCCGTTACTTCCGGTAATGACTGGGTTACTCTCA
>JAGLCZ010000749.1 GCA_023145975.1 Candidatus Hydrogenedentota bacterium
TCCACCACATCGAAGTCGGCGAGTATAAGCCTGCCGACACCGATACGGCACAGGGCAAGGGCAACAGCGGATCCAAGCCCGCCCAAACCTGCAATACCCACTGTCGCGGCTTTCAAAACCCGGTGTATACCCGGTGTATGTCGCGCCGCCATCAGCGCTTCCAGTTCTTCTGGTGAAGGGATTTCGCCCCGGCGAATGAATACCACTTCATCCGATTCCTGAAGTATACAATCCGAACTAACAGGCATCCCGTTAAAGATAGTAATATCGGCATTCGGTTTTAGGTCTTCGCGCAGGGAAAACAAGCTTGTGCCTGTTGTTATGCAGATAGGACGTTCACATACGGTGACTGTTATTGTAGTGGGCATTTAATCATTCTCATCAAATCCAGGGATTTTAATATGGCGTTTTACAACTTCCCGACCGATGCATTCAGCAAACAGAGCGGCATCCCTCACTGCCTCCAAATCAATATTCTTGCATATATCTGAGCTTTTTCCAAAATGGGCAGGAAGCCCGTCTTTTCCCAACCGTAAAATTGAGAGGGCGGGAATATTGTGTATCAGGGGGAGATAAGCATTGGAACATCGGTTATTTAGAGTTGTGGGTAGGGCATGAAATTTTTTACTGTGCATTTTTGCAGCGGCAAGCAGTTCCGGATCGCAGGGCATCTGCTGTAACATGCCTTCTGTCTTGGTATAACACAATTGTCCAGCGCCTATACTTTCAATATTGATGACATAAGTATTTTCTGCCATGTGCGGATTTTCCGTCAATAGTGTTCTCATACCTTCCATATTTGCATGATGACTGCCGGCGGCATAAAATAGTACCACTGAATTTTTGATAGGATTTTCCTGCAGCAGATCCGCAAGGTGTAACAAGGCTGTTACGCCGGAGGCATTGCTGTTGGCACCCCGGTTTTGATTGATGAATAGTGCGCGGAGAAATCCTGCAGCTGCGATTAGCGTAAACAGACCTATACCGATCCAGCGCATTCCTTCTGTATAGGGGTTTACCTGCCCCCTGAATGCGCCCAGTGCATCAATACCGCAGGTGACCAGCACAAACAGCATGCACAGAATGATGCCGTAGTGCAGATAGTATTTGGCGAACCGGGCTTCTATTCTGGAAAATGGATTGTCACTGGTATCCAGGAATGCAGTGAATACAATTGTGCAGGCGGCATCATGTGTTTTTGATTGGCCCATGGCGCTTGATGATGCGTAGTGCGGCAGAAAAGATGAAAGAATGGGGTAGCCCATGAATTCGGCAATATACACCAGGAAAATAACCAGCCCGTAAAAGAAAGCAGGCGTGGGCCACCATAGCGCCATCAGACCGACAACAATAAATTCAGCGAAATAGGCGGCGAAGAACAGACGGTAATTGCCGATGGCGTCAAAATCTATACCGTGCGCCTCATCCAGGGAAGAAGAGAGGCGGTTCGTTACGTATTCTGCAGCACGTTTTTCCGCATCCGTCTGTGGCAGGCGCGCTCCGAGTTCTTCGGCAAGAAAATGCAAATCTTTTTCAAGGGTGTCCATGATAGGCGTATTCGTACCGTGCTGTCTATTCGTCTTCCGGCGGCAGTTTTATATCGATATGCAGTTCATCGGTTTGATAGGAGTCCACCGTATTGGGAGCGCCCATGAGCAGGTCCTGGGCACGCTGATTCAGCGGGAACGCAATGATTTCACGGATATTGGGTTCGTCTGCCAGTAACATGATAATACGGTCGAGACCGGGTGCAATACCTCCGTGAGGAGGGGCTCCGTAGTGAAACGCTTTCCATAGTGCAGGAAACTTTTCCTTAACCGTGTCTTCGGGGTATCCGGCAATTGCGAAGGCTTTGAGCATGATCTCCGGACGGTGGTTACGGATAGCGCCTGAGGACAGCTCTATGCCGTTACATACGATATCGTATTGGTAGGCCAATACATCAAGGGGATCGCCGTCTACCAGTACATCCATTCCGCCCTGGGGCATAGAGAAGGGGTTATGGCTGAATTCGATCTCCTTCGTATCGGGATTACGCTCGAACATGGGGAAATCTACTATCCAGCAGAAGGCAACGATATCCTTGTCTATTATTTCCAGTTTATGTCCCAGGGTCTGTCGTACTTTGCCCAATAACTCATTGGTTGCAGCACGGGGACCTGCTCCGAAAAACAGCGCATCGCCTTCTATTGCCCCTGTTCGTTCCAGAAGTGCTTCTTTTTCCGAATCACTCATGAACTTGGCAATAGGTCCTTTCATTTCGCCGTTACGCAGGGCAATCCACGCAAGCCCCTTTGCACCTTCGGATTTTGCGTAACGTTCCATATTGTCAAAGAATTTGCGGGACTGTGTTGCCGCGCCTTTGGCATTGAGTACTTTAATAGCGCCGCCGCTTTGGGTTTGGCTGCTGAAAACTTTCAGTTTACAGTCCTGGAAGATATCGGTGCAGTCTATCATCTTCATGTCGAAACGAATATCGGGTTTATCGGTGCCGTACCATTCAATGGCGTCCCGGAAAGCAATGCGCGGGAATACTTCGGCAACAATTTTCTTGCTGGACAGTTCTTTGAACAGGCGCACCATCAGTGCTTCCATTTCGCTGAAAAGGTCGTCCTGGGTGATATAGGACATTTCTATATCGATTTGGTAGAATTCGCCCGGACTGCGATCGGCGCGACTGTCTTCATCACGGAAGCAGGGTGCAATCTGGAAGTATTTGTCAAAACCCGATACCATGAGTAACTGTTTGAACTGCTGAGGGGCCTGGGGCAATGCATAGAACTGACCCGGATACAGACGACTGGGAACAAGATAATCCCGGGCACCTTCAGGGGAGGAACTGGTGAGGATAGGCGTATGGTATTCTACAAAACCGCGTTCCACCATGTGTTGTCGTACCAGCGAAGTGGTGCGCGACCGTAACAGGATATTTTTGTGCATCCGTTCCCGTCGCAAATCCAGGAAGCGATGGCTAAGCCGGGTTTCTTCCGGACATTCCAATTCCTGATTCACGGGAAAGGGCAAGGTCTCGCAGGCGGATTCCAGCAGGTAACTGGTTGCTACTACTTCGATTGCGCCTGTGTCCATATTTGGATTCAGGGTGTCCTCGGAACGGGCTATTACGTCCCCTTCGAAAGTGATAACGCTTTCGTTGCGCACCTTTTCAACTTCTCCAAAAAAAGGCGCATCCGGATTAACGATAATTTGTGTTAAGCCGTAGTGGTCACGCAGATCAATAAAAATGACACCACCGTGATCACGTTTGCGATGAACCCAGCCGGATAATTTTACAGATGTGCCGGCGTCTTCTTTACGTAATGCGGCGCAGGTATGGGTACGATAGGGGTGCATAACAGCCTCCGGGAGTTCGTGCGTCGTCATGATGCGCACGGTATATTCCAGTGTGAACAAGAAAGATAATGAACGTTGCGCATAGTATCACTAACGCCTGAAAACAGTCAACTTTTGGGGTGCAGAACGCAGGTCGCAGGTTCAAGCTCGAAACGCAGCTCTCTTTTGATTGAAGACTTCGGCAGGAGCAGTCAATACGACCAATAAGCATTGATTATAGCTGTTAGCTTACTCTTCAAGTTTTTTTAGGTGGTTTGTCTTGGTTAGCAGCGCATGTGCAGATTGATTTGCCACCAGTAAGACATGCCTGCTTCCCACGTTCTGGTCTTTGATAATATGTAATTCACGATAGCTGGGACACAGTGCCAAAACCCATCGCCAGTCTCCTTCCTGTACTATGATAAAGGCAGGGGAGGCTCCATCCATTGCTTCGGATAAATTTTCGAGAAGGCTTACTATTGCAGTTTGGAAGGATTGCATAATATTTTTTTTGCCGTGAACGATTTCCTTACTTTCCTTCAGTGCTTTGAGCAAGAGTGATATCTCTTTGTTGCTGACCGAGGAGATGGATGTGATGGGGACATACCTAACTGCTTTCAGGACAGCGTGCTGCATCTTTGACTGCAAGGCTATTTTTTCAAAGGGGGTAGCATCAGACAGTTCCTCGATTTGGAGTAGTTCTCCGGGGATGCTTTTATGGAAGTGTTCCGCATAGTAAATATACTCCTCTCGCGAGAACCCGAATGAATACAGGTCGTATTTTACGCCAGTTCGAGAGAGATTACGGAGTGGGGTGCAGAATGATTTGGCAGACTTATGTGAATTTATCAATGGAAAACCCAGCACGGAAACACAAATCAGAAGCACAGTGGTCTGCAGCACGATCAGTTGTGAAAGTTTTCGTGATCCTTTGGATCCTCGTACTACCCAAAGAGTGTATCCGCCACAGGTTAGCGCACACAGACCCATTATTAGTATTGAGTAGTTCCAGAATACCTTGTATTCAGTAAGGAGAATGCCGAAAGTGGCCGAACCGATCAAGAGCAGAATAGTTCCCCATGCGATACCCGTGTAGGTGCGCCAATGTCTTCGTTCGCCGTCCATTAAATCCAAAATGCTATGTGCTAATATTGCGGCGAAGGCTGGATAGAGGGGCAGCAAGTAGATGGCTCGCTTTCCAATACATATTGAGAAAAATACGAAGGAAGGAACAATCCAGTTCAATAAGAAACGTATTTCCTCTCCTTCTTTTCTTTGCTTCCAAACCCAAAGTATTGTCCATGGGAAAAATAGTGACCAGGGAAAAAGGTCTACAGGAAGATTGAGTAAATAGTACCACGGTGGGTTGGCGTGACTAATGCCCAGAAAGAAGCGTCCAAGGGTTTGTCTGAACAGGTTTGAAGCAATTCCGTTTGTAGCGTTAACCGAGTCTTCTACTGAAATAGCCATCCGCGCGGGGATAAGCCATATTGCGAATAGGATAGTGACTGCTGTTAATCCCATAAATAGATGTAATTTTTTTCTTTCGGTTTTTTGTTTTCGAAAAAAGATTATAGCTGTCAAAACGGGAAAAATTAATGCTGGTGGTCCTTTTGCAAAAGTACCGACAGCAATGGCAAGGTAGAATCCAACGAGATAGATATTACGCCGATCCTTATGCCAAAACCACAATAATACGAACGAAGTAGTAACACACATGGTGAGAAGCATATCAATTTGTCCGAAATGCGCCTGCCACCAAAACCGTTGGCTGGTTGCCAAAATTATTGCGGCCCAGAATGCAGTTCGTCTATCGTAAAGCTTTGTGACCAGGAGGTAGGTTAAGAGAACAGTAATCATTCCCGCCAATGCTGAAGGAATTCTTGCGGGAAGTTCTGTTACATCGCCAAAGGGGATTGCAGCAACAGTTTGTGCCCAGAATAGCAGTGGAGGTTTTTCTTTGTAGGGAAGACCATTGACTCGAGGTACCAGATAGTCATTTGTTTGCATCATTTCGCGAGTGACCTCTGCAAATCGTGGTTCGTCAGGTGGCCACAAGTCATATCCACCCAGGTTTACCAAGAATAGAATAGCCGTTAAGATAACAAGTAGGAGTAGGTGTAATCGTGAGATCATTATGTGTTTCTTCCTATATTCTTCGTGGTGTGAAGACTATGATATTTTCCAAATATATATTTACAGCACTGAGATAATGGGTAGATTCATTTTATTACTATTCTTCGATTCTGGGATTTATATATCGTTTGCGTAGCCATGCGACACCAACCAAATCGAATAGTCCACGCCACAAACGATTGTTCAGTCCATATTTAGAAATTCCATGGAGGCGTGGGTGGTGTGCAACAGGACACTCTATTACGCTGAATTCAGCATTTCTAACTAAAACGGCAAAAAATCGATGCATTCCATTGAAAGGTACAATGGAACGCACACATTTTTTTCTGAATCCTTTCGTGCCGCAGCCGGAGTCTCGAATACCATCGTGTAATATTCCATTACGTACCGTGTTTGCTATTTTGCTTGAAACTCTGCGTACCCAGGTGTCATTTCGAGTTGTACGATAGCCACAGACACAGTCATAGTCATTAAGAAGCTCAAGAATTCTCGGGAAATCTTCGGGATCATTCTGAAGGTCTCCATCAAGTGTCAGGATGTAGTTGCCTTGAGCATTATGCATTCCAGCTATTAACGCGGCTGACTGTCCCATGTTATGAATGAGGTGTAATGCACGTACACAGGAATCTGTGCTCTGCAGTTGTTCTAACTGTTCACGGGTATCATCAGTACTTCCATCGTTAATAAAAAGACATTCATAGGAATAGCTGTCTAAACGGGAAAATATTTCCTGAACCCTTTGAGCTAACAGCGGAATGTTTTTCGCTTCATTGTAGCAGGGGATAACCACGGAAACTTCCGGGGAAGGGGCTATCCTACTATTTTTTTTGTCTGACATTGCGGTTCTCCAAAACGTATATTTATGTTGTTTTACTTAATACTGTGTTGAGAGAATTTCTTTAGCAATCAAAGGGATTAACCATAGCAAACAATGCACTTCAGCTAGAATGCTTGGCCACAGAAAACGTGTCATTTGATTTTGGGTGCTGTATTTCTCATTGATCCTGCCCGCAGCAGGTATCCATCGTGGTGTTGTTCGCAAATATTCCGAATAGGGATTCCCATATTTTCCCAGCAAATGAATTTCTTCACGGCGTATGACAAAACTATAGATGACTATGCACCACAAAAACATTACAGGAAGGAACCAGATCAGCTCAGATAAAACGGTTGTTCCGAGAAGCATGATCGTATTAGCGATGTAGATTGGGTTTCGTACATAAATATACGGTCCTGTTGTGGTGAGTATTTTATGGATTTTAAGGCGGTAGTGAAGATGTATCTGAGCCCATACTCGAATTAAAACTCCAATCCCGAATATAC